>NZ_JBAYTI010000019.1:0-49253 GCF_041675725.1 Castellaniella sp.
GAATTTCAGCCTGTCGCAGCCAAACTGAGCGCCCTCAAGCCCGATGCCATCGACCTGGGCGCCACCCCGCCAGCCGATGCGGGCCTGGTCTTCAAAGAGCTGGGCGGCCTGGGATGGGATGGCGTCAAAGTGATCCAGGTGGGCACCGGCGCCGAAGGCCTGATCGCCACCGGGGGTGACGCCGTCGAAGGCGCTTACCTGGGTGCCGCGATGACACTGGACGGCCCCAATGGCACGGACCACCAGCGGGCCCTGGATGCCGGGGTGCGCAAGGCTACCGGCGACACGATCAATGCCGTGCAAATCGGCGCGTATGATGGCGTATATGCAATCAAGGCGGCCATCGAAAAAGCACAAAGCCTCGACCCCCGCGAGGTCGCCAAGGTGATGCCCACTGTGCGCTTCCCGTCGTTCTATGGCGAATCGGGCTTCGGCGGCACGGATATCTACGGGTCGCCGCAGCAGATGCTGTTGCCCGTCATCGTCACTCAGCTGCGCGACGGCAAACTGGTGGAACTGACGCGCATCACCCCCAAAGACCTGCGCTAGCCCTCGATACGGCCTGCCCGTGCGCTGCTTCCGGGCGCACGGGCCCGTCGGGCGCAACCCTTCTCTCAAACAGGCATACTCGTGCAGAATTTTTTTCAACTCTCGCTGACGGCGCTGCAGATCGGGGCGGTCTATATCCTGTTTTCTTTGGGCCTCACCCTGATCTTTGGCGTACTGCGCATCGTCAACTTTGCCCACGGCCTGTTTTTCACGCTGGCGGCTTTGCTCACGGCGCTGTCCGTTCCCTGGCTGGCCGCCCAGGGCCTGCCCGTCTGGATTGCCTACACCCTCGCCTGCCTGCTCGCCGTGGTGTTGACTTCTGCCGCAGGGGCCATCATCTACGAAATCGGATTCAAGCGGGTCGAACGGGATCTGATCGGATCCTTCATTCTGTCAGTCGGCCTGATTCTGGTCGGCGAAGGCATCATGCTGCGGATTTTCGGCGGCGGCGTGCATCCGGTGCCGCCGCTGGTCCAGGGCAACCTGGAAATCCTCGGCATCAGTATTGCCGGGCAGCGTCTCGTGCTCTGCGCCGTTGCCCTGTTTCTCACGCTCGTGCTCATGTACGGCCTCGGAACGACCCGCTTCGGCAAGGCGCTCCGTGCAATGTCGATCGACCACGAGGCCGCCATGCTGCAGGGCATCCCCTATCGGCGCATCGGCTTTCTGGGTTTCGTGCTGGCCACGGCGGTCGGCGCGGTGGCCGGAGCGCTGGTGGCCCCCGTCGCCGCAGTTACGCCCACCCTCGGAGACTCCTATCTGATCAAGGGGTTCATTGCCGTCATCATCGGCGGCATGGGCAGCGTGCCAGGTGCCATCGTCGGCAGCCTCTTCATTGCCTTCATCGAAAGTTTCATTGGGTTTTACCTGGATCCATCGGTCGCCAGCCTGTCGATCTTCGTCTTGGTAATGGTCTTTCTACTCGTTTGGCCCAAGGGATTGCTAGGACATGACTAATCGATTTCTGTACCAGGGGCTGGCCACGCTGGCGGTCGTCAGCCTCGCCAGCCTGCTCGTCCCGTCCACCTACGCAGGCAACCTGCTGATCTGGATAGCGATTGCGGCCGTGCTGGCCAGCAGCCTGCGGTTCGTGCTGCTGATCGGCGAGCTGAACTTCGCGATCGCGGCGTTCGTCGGCTTGGGCGCCTACACCAGCGGCGTGATGACCAACCACTGGGACCTGCCGTTCTGGCTGTCGCTGATCTGCAGCGGGCTGGTCGCGCTGGTGGTCAGCGCCGTATTCGGCTTCATCACGCTGCGCATCAAAGGGCCTTATTTTCTGCTGATCGGTTTTGCCTTTGCAGAGGCCTTGCGCATCCTGTATACACGCATCGAATGGGTGGGCGGCAACTCGGGCATGGTGGGGATGTTCCCGCCCGACGCCCTGACCGATCATTTCCCGGCGTTCGTGGTGCTGCTCACCGGCGCCATGATCCTGGTCATGATCCTCATTGAACGATCCGATCTGGGCCGCATCTTCATCGCCATCCGGGACAACGAGGACGTCGTGCGATCCGTGGGTATCCGGGTACACTGGGTGAAGGTGCTGTGCTTCTGCATCGCCTCGGCCATCGCCGGCGTGGCGGGTTCCCTGCAGGCATTCACGAACAACGTCATCAGCCCGCTGGATTTCACCTTTCTGCTGTCCACATTCGTTCTCGCCTACGTGAAAGTCGGCGGCGAACATCACCCGGCCGGCCCGGTGCTGGGTGCCGTGATCATGGTCCTGCTGGCCAGTTTCGCGCAAGGCTTTGGCGGCATTGAACAAGTCTTTTACGGCGCGGCTCTGGTGCTGTGCATCCTGTTCCTGCCATCGGGCCTGATCAGCCTGCCGGGTCTCTGGAAGGCCCGCCGTGCCCGGGCATTGGCCACCAGCCCAAGGGAGGCGAGATGAAAGCCCGACCCGCGACATCGCAAAACCCCCGCTTGGTCGCCCAAGGCCTGTCGAAGCGATACGGCGGCTTGCTGGCCGTCGCCGACATGACGATGGAAATCCGCGAGCGTGAAATCCTGGGGCTGATCGGCCCCAACGGGGCTGGCAAAAGCACCACCTTCAACCTGCTCAGCGGCTTCGTCAAGCCCACATCGGGGCGCTTGTTCATCGATGGCCACGATGCAACGGGGCGGTCGCCAGAATACATCAGCCGCCGGGGCCTGGTACGCACCTTCCAGCATGGCAGCCTGATGCCGACCATGACGGTCCGCGACAACATTCTGGTGGGCGCCATTGGCGGCATGCGGGGCAGCCGCCACCCGCAACGCATGGCGCGTGTGCATGAAATGGCCGAGCTGCTGGGCCTGACGGGCGTGCTTGACGAAGTAGCCGGCGGCTTGTCACACGGCCTGCAGCGCCTGCTGGGGATCGCGATCGCCTTCGCGCCGCAGCCTCGCCTGCTGTGCCTCGACGAGCCCCTGACCGGCCTGAATCAAACTGAAGTGGCCGCCGTGCTGGATATCTTTCGCCACATCCGCAACCAGTTCAACACGTCCATCCTGCTGGTCGAACACAACATGAAGGCCGTCATGCAGGTCTGCGACCGCCTGTACGTACTGCACTACGGCAAACTGCTGGCCACGGGGACACCCGAAGAAGTACGGACCGACCCGCAGGTGCTGTCGGCTTATCTCGGAGGCGCCCATGTCGAC
Organism: Castellaniella sp.; assembly: GCF_041675725.1. Lineage (GTDB taxonomy): Bacteria > Pseudomonadota > Gammaproteobacteria > Burkholderiales > Burkholderiaceae_B > Castellaniella. The sequence goes on from NZ_JBAYTI010000019.1 coordinate 3,196, forward strand.
TGACGACACCGCGACGCTGCAAATCATCGACCTGCATATTTCGTATGGCACCGTACCCGCCTTGCTGGGCGTCGACATCCAGGTGCCTCACGGGCAGATCGTCACGCTGATCGGGGCCAACGGCGCCGGCAAGTCGACCGTGCTGAAATGCGCGAGCGGCCTGCTCGAAGCTCCACGGGACGCCATCTGTCTCTTCGGCGAACCGGTCGGCGGCCTGCCCCCCGATGCGCTGGTGTCGCGCGGCCTGGTGCTGGTCCCCGAGGGGCGCCGGCTCTTTGGCACGATGACCGTACGCGAAAACTTCGAGATGGGCGCCTACCTTTGCCCAGACAGAACGGTGATCCGCCGCAGCATGGACCGCTGCCTCGGCTTATTCCCGGACCTCGAGGCCAAACTGGACGTACCGGCCCACTCGCTCAGCGGCGGCCAACAGCAAATGGTGGCGGTGGCCAGGGCCCTGATGGCGCAGCCGCGCGTCCTGCTGCTGGACGAGCCGACGATCGGCCTGGCGCCGGCACTGGTGGCCGACATCGCGCGCGTCATCCGTGAGATCAGTCACGACGGCGTCGATGTGCTGCTGGTCGAGCAGAATGCCGAGGTGGCCCTGGACGTCGCCGATATCGGCTATGTCCTGGAAAACGGCGTCGTGGTTGCGCAGGGTCCGGCCAAGGCGCTGGCCAGCGACGACGAGGTGCGCCGTGCCTACATGGGTTTGTGAATGGCCGCCCCGGGGCCACAGCGCAGCAGCGAGTCTTTTCAGTCACATTCTGCGAGGCAATCATGACAACCACGACGCAAACCTGGCATCCCGATCCTGCCCAATGGCGGGACTCCGGGGTGGCTCATCTGATTCAGGCGCTGGGGGTAGCGGATTACGACGCACTGCTGGCCCTGTCCAGCACCGATAGCCCGCGATACTGGGACGTGGTATCACGTGAATGCGCGATCGTCTGGGACACGCCCCCCACCGCCTATGTCGATCTCAGCCGCGGGCGCGAATTTCCACGATGGTTTCCAGGCGGGCGGCTGAACTGGGTCGACACGGTCCTCGCCTGGGCGCGCAAGCCCGGCACGCAGAATCGGCCTGCCATCGTGGCCGAACACGAAGACGGCCAGATCGAGACCCTCACTTTCCACGAGCTGGACCTGCAGGTGCGCACGCTGGCGGGCGCCCTGGCAGCACAAGGCGTACAGCAAGAGGACCGCGTTGGCCTGTTGATGGAAAACGGCATCCAGGCCAGTGTCTCACTGATGGCGGTGGCCGCCCTGGGCGCCATCGCCGTCCCCCTGTTCAGCGGTTTCGGGGTCGAAGCAATCAGCGCGCGTCTGTCGGCGGCACAAGCCACCTGGGCCCTGGTGACGACTGGCTTTCAGCGCCGCGGACGCTGGGTAGACGTGGAGGCGACGTTCCGTGAAGCCTGGGACGGGCTGCCCCTGCTCAAAACCGTCATCTGGAAACAAGGGACCGACACGCCGCATACGGGCACGCGCAGCCGCCTGGCGACCCATCCCGCCCGGCGCGAGCTCAGCTGGCACACCTTGGCCTCGCAGGCGGCCGGCCCCCTGACCCGCCCCGTGGTGCTGGACCCCAACGATCCTTTTCTGCTGATCTACACGTCTGGAACAACGGGCACGCCCAAGGGGGTGGTGCATACCCATGGCGGCTTTCCCCTGAAGATCGCCCACGACGCACTGGTGCATTTCGACGTGCACCCAGGCGATGTGTTCAGCTGGCCCGCCGACATGGGCTGGATTGCCGGCTCGCTGGTGATGTGCAGCGCGCTGCTGCGCGGCGCGACGCTCGTATGCTACGACGGCGCGCCCGACTACCCAGACTGGTCGCGCATGTCGCGGTTGATCGAGCGGCACCGCATCACCCATTATGGATCGGCGCCCACCCTGATCCGGGGCAAGGCGGCGCACCAGAACCAGGCGCTGTCGGGGGACGTCAGCTCGCTGCGCATCTTGATCACGGCAGGCGAAGGGATCGATCCCGAACATTTTTCCTGGTTCCAGCGCACCTTCGGGCGCGGCACGCAGCCCGTCATCAATTACACGGGTGGCACCGAGGTCTCCGGCGCCCTGCTGGCGAGCGTCGTCCTGCGCCCCATCCCCGCGGGCGCTTTCAATACGGTTTCGCCGGGGATCGATGTCGACGTCGTCGACCCGGAGGGGCACCCTGTGACAGACGCGGTGGGCGAACTTGTGGTACGCCAGCCTTTCGTCGGCATGACGGCTTCGTTCTGGCAGGACGACGAACGCTACCTGGCTACGTACTGGCGCACCCTCCCGGGGATCTGGGTGCATGGCGACCTGACCTTGCGCCGCGCCGACGGTCATTTTTTTATGATGGGCCGCTCCGACGACACCCTCAAGATCGCAGGCAAGCGCCTTGGGCCAGCCGAAGTCGAGGCGCTGGTGATGGAATTGCCAGCAGTTGCAGAGGCGGCGGCCATCGGGGTCTCGGATCCCCAGAAAGGCCAGAAACTGGTCGTCTTCGTGGTGGGCACACCGGATCTGGCCATGGATGACGCCCGCCTTGCCGAACAGATCACGCAGCACCTGGGCAGGCACCTGGGCCGTGCATTCCGGCCCGCGGCGGTACATCGGGTCATGCAGCTGCCCAAGACCCGGAGCTCCAAGATCATGCGGCGCGTCATCCGCAGCGCCTACAGCGGCCTGCCGCCGGGCGATCTCTCCTCGCTCGACAATCCGGCCTGCGTGGATGCCATTCGGCAGATCGCCGTTCATGAGGGGCCCGTCAATTGACCAACGACAAAGTACTGGCGGGTGTGAAAGTACTCGATTTTGGCCGCTTCATCGCCGGGCCCTTCTGCGCTGCGCTGCTCGCCGACTTCGGCGCCGACGTGATCCGCATCGACCGCCTCGGCGGCAGCGAAGACCGCTTCATCATGCCCGTGACCAGCGACGGCGAAGGGGCCCTCTTCTTGCAAGTCAATCGCAACAAGCGTTCCATCACACTGGATCTGGAATCCAATGACGGCCGCGAGATCCTGCACCGGCTGCTGCAGGGTGCCGACGTGGTCGTCGCCAACATGCCGCCGCGCACCATGGCGCGCCTGGGCCTGGACTACGCCAGCCTTTGCCGGATCAAGCCCGACATCATCTTGACCGCGTCCAGTGCCTTCGGTACGCATGAAGCCGTCCGCGACCGCGTCGGGTTCGATGGTGTGGGCCAATCCATCAGCGGCGCCGTCCGCATGGCGGGCACGCCCGAGCACCCGGCCAAAGCCATGGTACCCGTGGTGGATTTCGCGACGGCGTTGTCCTGCGCGCTGGGTACGGTCATGGCGCTCTATGAACGGCGCTCGAGCGGACGCGGGCAGGAAGTCACCAGTTCGCTGCTGCATACGGCCCTGAATCTGTCCAGCGGCCTGTTGATCGAGGAAGCCCTGCTGCGCCTGAACCGCACGGCCAGCTGCAACCGCAGCCCGAACTACGGCCCTTCCGATATCTACCGGACCCGCGATGGCTGGATCATCGTGCAGGTCGTGGGCGATGGGTTGTTCCACCGCTGGGTGCGGCTGACCGGCCAGCAGGCGCTGCTGGACGACCCGCGTTTCCAGGGGGATGCCGCCCGGGGTGAACACGGTGACGTCCTGAGCCAAATCATGCAGGACTGGTGTGCCAGCCGCACGCAAGCCGACGCCCTCGAAGCGCTCGAGCAGGCCCGTATTCCAGCCGGCCCCGTGCACTCTCCGCGCCAGACCCTGGACGACCCCATCGTGCGCGAATCAGGCGCCTTCCAACAGATGCCTTACCCGGGCGCCCCGGAAGGCGTGCCTATCGTCGTGCCGCCGCTGTCGATGTCGCGAACGCCCCCCACGATCAGCCAACGCCCGCCCCAAGCCGGCGAGCACACCGACGCGATCCTGCTGGAGGCCGGCTATACGGCGGCGGACGTGGCCCGCCTGCGCGCCAGAAAAGTCATATGAGCAAAAATGGATGCCAGACCCAGCCAGCGGATGCCAGGCCCGGCCGCCTCCGGCACCCGGGGTCATTCAATTGACCGCGCAGCCAGATGGCCTTCCTGGATCGCCGGCTGCATATCACGCGGCGACAAGGCATCCCCCACCAGATGAAGCTGATTCACGCGCCCTCGCAGGGCCGCCCAAAGTGCATTGTTGGGTTGGCGAAAACACACCGGCACCACGGTATCCGCGGCAATCGTCTGTGTGACCTGCCCGAACAATGGGCGGATCACGGCCTCGCCGCGCCGGATCGCCACCAAAGCCCCCTGGGTGATCATCTGGAAAGGCTGGCGGGCGGCATGGAACCGCCGCAGTGCCGCCTGGGCCCGTCCGGTGGTCTCCATGGCCGGCGCGAACATCAGGTGGCGCGTCAGGTAGGTGACCTGTACCCCCCGGTCGATCAGCAGTTCGCAGCAGGCGATGGCCTCGTAGTGCCCGACATCATCGAACACCAGGGCCGTTTGGCCAAAATCCCCGGTCTTGTCATTCATCAGCCCGAGGAAATCGACGACTCGCGCATCGGGCGCGATGGCTACCCGGCCCGCCGGATCCGCCGTCTGGGTCATGTCGCGGGGATCGGGTGCGAGCGCCCCGGTGGCGACGATGACGGCATCGGGGGACAGCGCCAGCACGTCGTCGGCCTCTGCGTAGCAGGAAAGCCGCACGTCCACCCCCAGCCGATAGACTTCGTTTTCCTGCCACACGGCCATATCCCCCAGCGCGTGCAGCCTGGGCGCATGACGCGTCCGGCTGACCAGGCCGCCCAGATGCGGTGCCGCCTCCAGAAGAATGACCTCGTGGCCGCCCAGGCGCGCGATGCGGGCTGCTTCGAGGCCTGCCACGCCTGCGCCCACCACGACGACGCGGCGCGGCGTCACCGCCGGGCGGATCAAATCCTCGGACAGGGTGGCTTCGTAGCCCACGGCCGGGTTCACGGTGCACCCCATGCGGCCCTTGCTGAACAGGCCACCAATACAGCCCTGATTGCAGGCAATGCAAGGCTTGACCTCGGTGGCGCGGCCCGCCAGCGTCTTGGTGATCAGTTGCGGGTCGGCGATCATGGCGCGCACCATGTTCACCAGATCCGCATGGCCTTCCTTGAGCGCCTGTTCGGCATCATCCAGCGTGCCGTAGCGCCCCACGATGATGCGCGGCACCGTCAGGCCGCGGCCGATCTCGTCGCTGTAGGGCAACTGATAGCCCACCGGTTCGTCCATGGCCGCATAGCGTTCGACGTGGAAGTAATAATCGCCATGGGTGATGTTGACGAAGTCGACCAAGCCTTCCTGTTCAAGCCGCCGGGCAATGGCGTTGGTCTCTTTGGCCGAGAGAATGCGGGGATCCGAGCTATCGCCAATCCGCACGCCCAAGACGAACTCGGGCCCGGTCGCATGGCGGATCGCGCGCAGAACGTCCAGCAGCAGGCGAATGCGATTCTCGAATTCGCCACCGTACTGGTCCGTGCGCGGATTCAGGACGGGAGAGAAAAATTGCGAGAACAGATACCCGTTTCCAGCCAGAATTTCCACACCCTGCATGCCGGCCGCCTGAACCCGCAGCGCGCCCTGGGCATATGCATCGACCAGTTCCGCCGCCTGGTCCGTGGTCATGGCAACCGGCGGTGCGACTGCATAGCGTGCAGGCAAGGTGGAGACCGCCCAGGGCAGGCCGCCGCTGGCCGACGGATCGGTATGCCCCCCATGCCACAGCTGCTGGAACAGCTTCATGCCGGTGGGTTCGATGGCTTTGACCAGACGCGCCATGTGCCGGATGGATTCGTCATCGCGCACGCTCAGCGCGAACGTCGACGAAGGATGGACCGATGCGCCCTCGATGATCGACAGGCCGACCTGCGCCCGGGCCCGTGCGAGATGGTAGGCGATGATGTCATCGGTGATGTAACCACGCGAGAACAGCGTGGCGTGCGCCGTCCTGACGATACGGTTGCGGACCGTGACGGATCCGATCTGAATCGGAGAAAGAACATGCGCGTACATTTTGCCCCCATCCCATGCGACCGCCGATGCCAACATGCTGGGGCGCGGTGTCTGACGGGTCAAGGTCGTGCTTGATTCATTCCGTACAATGGAAATCTACATCAGCTGGTTATATTCGTAGGGTATTGGATCATCGCGATATAATCCCCACGTTAGCATTTCCATCGTACGGAACATTGAACCCAACCCTTTTCAAAGATTCCATGCAGACTGGTTCCCCGTCCCCGCCTTCACGCGCCATCGTTACGCCTTTCGCACGGGCCCTGGCCTTGTTGGCGGCCTTTTCCCCGGGCGAAAAATGGCTCGGCAATCGTGATTTCACGTCACGCACCCACCTGCCCCCTTCGACGGTCACGCGTATCGCGCAGACCCTGGTCGTCCTGGGCTACCTCGCACGCAATGACGATACCCGCAAATACCGGCTCACGGCCAGCGCACTGGCGCTGGGCTACGGCGCGACCGTCAACTCTGAAATTCAGCGTACGGCCCAGACGTATATGCGCGCATTTGCACAGCGGCAGAAAGTACATGTGAACCTCAGCTCGCGCGACCGACTCGACATGATCGTGCTGGAAACCTGCCGCGCACTCGAATCCACACTGGCGTTCAATCTGCACGTGGGCGCGCGCCTCAGCATCGCGTCCTCTCCGGCCGGCTGGGCCTTGCTGGCCGCCCTGCCCGAACTCGAGCGCTATTACCTGCTGGAAAACGTCGAGCGCCGCATGCCACGGGAATGGCCCCGGCTGCGCCGCCGGGCGCTCGAGGCCATCGCTCAGGTGCGTTGGACGGGTTTCTGCACGTCGCTGGGCGAATGGGACAGCGAAATCGGCACCGTCGCGGCCCCGTTGCTCGTCGAGGAACACGCCCCGCAAGTGATCACCTGCATCGGCGCCAACCACCAGATGACCAAGGCCCGCGTCGAGCGCGAAGTCGGCCCGCAGCTGCTGGCCATGATCGCGGCCATCCATGACCGGGTCGCCCCATGAACTCGGCACCCCCCCTTGACGCCCCCTGCAAGCTGGATCGCTCTGTCGTACTGACCGTACAACGCGGCATGCAGGTCCTGCGGGCCTTCCGCTCAGAACGCGCACCGCTGTCGAATGCCGAATTGGTCCGGCGCACTGGCCTGGCCAAATCCACGGTATCCCGCCTCACCACCACACTGCTTGCCCAGGGCTTCATCCGCCATGTGCCGGGCGGGCGCCAGTTCGAACTCTGCCCGGCGCCTGCGGCCATCGGACATGCCTATCTCTCGGGCAGCCGTCTGCTGCGCACGGCGGGGCCTTTCTTGCAGGCGCTGGCCGATCGCCTGGACGTGTCAGTGGCGCTCAGCGTGCGCGATGACCTTGAGATGCTGTATGTGGGCTACCGTGCCAGCCATAACGTGGGGACTCTGCGCCTGGGTGTCGGGTCCGTGCTGCCGCTGGGCTCCACCTCGATCGGCCGGGCCTATTTGTGGGGCCTGCCACAGGCCCAGCGGGACGTCCTGCTGGATACCCTGCGCGAGCGCGCCGGGCCCGCCGGCGAAACCCTGATGCGCGATATCGCCGGCAGTTTCGCTGAACTGGCTCGCACCGGCATTTGCTCAGTACTGTCTGGCTATCAGCGTGATACGTACGGGATCGCGCTGCCTGTTACGGTGGGCCGCAAACGCATCGTGATGAGCATGAGCTGCGGACGCGCGCGCATCCAACCCGACCTGCACGCCGAGAGCCGCCTGATCGCGCCCGTTCTGCGCGAATCGGCGCAGCAGTTCGAGGCGCTGCTGGCCGATTTCGACGAAGATCTCTAAACCAGGCCGGCCAAAACCCGGCCTGCCTTGCCTGAGAGTCAGGTGCGCCCGGCCCGCGAATCAGCCTGCCCGTGTCCGGGCCTTCCAACCCAGTGGAGGCTGTCTCGCCACCTGCTCGGCCAGCAGATCACGCTGTGCCGGGTGGGCAATGCCAATCATCTTGTCGATGCGCTGGGACAGCGTCAACCCGCGGAGATCCGCGGCGCCATACTCTGTGACAAATACCCCCGCGCAATTGCGCGGCACGGTAACCGGGCCCGACAATGCGACCACGATCCGGCTATGCGCCCCGGCCATCGCGGGCAGCGCGACGATGGGGACGCCCCCCCTGCTTGCCAGCGCGCCGCGCACGAAATCCTGTACGCCGCCCAACGCACCCAGATAGCGCCCGCGCGCGACCTCGGAGTTCACCTGGCCGGTGACATCGACCTCGATCGCCGAGTTGACGGCCGTGAACCGGTTCAGGCCGGCGAGCACCTGATGATCATGCGTGTAGGTGGTCGAGCGCAGTTCCAGGCTCGGATTCTTGTGCGCAAAACGGCGCAGGCGCGGGCCACCAAGCAGGATGCCAGCAATGGTAAGGCCGACATCCACACCTTTCAGCCGATTGGTCAGCGCACCGGACTCGACCAGCCCGAGCAGGCCCTCGCCCAGGCTGCCGGAATGCATGCCCAGGTCCCGATGGTTTTCCAAAGCCGCCAGGACAGCGTCGGGTATCGCCCCGATCCCGGTCTGCAGGGTGGCGCCGTCTTCTACCAAAGCCGCCACGTGATGACCGATCATTTCGGCCTCGGGGCCAGGCGGCGCGGCATCCCTGCCCTGCCAGGGGGCATCGCTGGCGACCAGGACGTCGATGTCGGAAGCCGACAAGTACGGCCCGCCGAACGTCCAGGGGACCGCCGGATCGACCTCGGCCAACACGGTGCGCGCACTCTGCAGGGCCGGGACCAGGTACTCGCGGGCCATCCCCAGGCTATGGCGTCCGTGGGCATCCGCCGGGGCCACCCGCAACAGTACGACATCCGCCGCCAGGGTGCCTCCGTTCAACAAATGGGGCAATGTCGAGTAATCCTGCGCAATGACGTCGAGCACACCCGCCTCGGACAACGCCCGATTCGAGCCCGTACCGCAATACGCCAGAAAATCGATTGCATCGGCATATTCGGGCTTCAGGATATCTTCGAGGCCTTCGTTGATGCCCAGAAACAAGCGAGTGCGCTGCAGCGCGTGGCGCTGCGCCATCAAGGCACGCAACAAACTGTGCGGCGCCGCGTCAGCCTGCCCACAGACGACCAGATCCCCTGGACGGACATGCCGTGCCCAATCGATCGCTGCCGCACCGATGAAGCGGCCGTTCGATGGCGTCTCTACAAAATCAAGGACCAGGATTTCCCCCAAACCGACCGTTGCATGCCCTATGACCCCCATTCACCGATCGTCTTGTGCCCGCCCGAGGTTGAGCGCCGGTCTTGCCAAGCTGCCCGGTCGGTAGAACGCTGAACAATAGTTCATTATTTTTTAGCCGATGATTATACGATCAAACATGATCTAGAGACACTGGTATTTACCAGTATTCACAGCCGCGCCATACAATTGAAAAATAAGTTGTCTGACTTCTTTTGGCAATTTGTATGACTTTTTAGACCCATGCTCAAGCGTAGACCTCGTCAAACACTACACCCGCCGTTCCGACCCATCCATGAATAAAAACATATTCTGCTTAAGAGATCTTGAAGAAAAAGCACGGAGAAAGCTGCCCGAAGTCATCTTTACCTACATAGATAGCCATGCTGAAGACGGCCAATCATCAAGGCGCAATACAGAGTCGTTCAAGGACCTTTATTTCGTTCCACGCTGCCTGAACGATACCAGCCAACGCTCATCGCACACGCATTTGTTCGAAAAGCCCTACAGTGCGCCATTCGGCATTGCGCCGATGGGGATTGCATCCTTGACGGCATACCAGGGCGATCTGGCACTGGCGAAATCCGCAAAAGCAATGAACATACCAATGATTCTCAGCGGGTCTTCATTGATCCCACTGGAATCAATCATCGACGTGGCACCTTCCACGTGGTTTCAAATGTATGTACCGGAAACCTACGAAAAGATGGCGGCATTGATTGAGCGCGTGGAAAATGCCAACTACGAAGTTCTGGTCGTTACGGTCGACTTTCCCGTCTTCGGCAACCGGGAAAATGAAGCCCGGTCGGGTTTTTCCACGCCACTCAAGCTCAGCGGAAAACTGATCTGGGATGGCATCACGCACCCCAACTGGCTGATTTCTACCTGGCTGAGAACCCTCTTGACCAGTGGCGTTCCGCACTTCGAAAACAACTACGCGACGCGCGGTGCACCCATCCTGTCGAAAACCATATCCCGCGACTTTTCCGGTCGCACCACGTTCGACTGGAACCTCCTGCGCGAAGTAAGGAAACTATGGAAAGGGAAACTGGTCATAAAAGGCCTGTTGAGCGAAGCGGACGTCAGCAAGGCCTGTGCCCATGGCGTCAATGGCGTCATTCTTTCCAACCACGGAGGCCGGCAGCTGGATGGAGCCATCTCCCCCATGGACGCCCTGCCTGGCGCAAAGAAGGCCCTGTCGGGCGACGTACGGTTGATGCTGGATGGCGGCATCCGGCGCGGCAGTGACGTGCTGAAGGCGATCGCCCTGGGGGCGGATTTCGTTTTCGTCGGCAGGCCTTTCAACTATGCAGCCGCGGTAGCCGGTGAGCGCGGCGTAATGAAAGCCATTGAAATATTGATGGAGGAAATAGACAGGAACCTTGCATTGCTGGGCGCCACGTCGATCAGTGAGCTGTCTCCGGAATTTATATACCGGTCAAGATAGCGGATTAGCGGATCGGCTGCGCCTTGTGCGAATAATCGATGGATATACCTATTTTTTGTGGAATTTTTAACTTCATGGGCCGTCGTGCCTATGGAATCAGCTTCATCAAGGAGATCAGTCATGGACAAAGGCACCAAGAAAAATGATATGGATATCGTTCCGGCGCGCATGGGCAAGGCGATACGCCTGGCCAAGGGACAGGCGCTGAAAATCATCAGCATCCATGGGCACCAGGTCGTGGACACCTGGGCATTCAACGCAAACGATGTATGCGAGTTCTCGTCCATGGAACACACCCGGGCAAAAAACGCAAAATACTTCTTTGAGAAGGGCGACCCAGTCATCACGAACAAAAGACGCCCGATCTTGACCATGGAGGAGGATACGTCGCAATCGAGGCACGACACGATGATTGCGGCGTGCGACACCTACAGGTATAGCCAGGGCGGATGCACCAGCTACCACGAGAACTGTACGGACAATCTGTTCATCGCATTGCGCGAGATCGGCGTCTCGGTGCCAGATTGCCCCAGCCCCCTCAATCTGTGGATGAATTTCCCCATCGATTCCGAGGGGAAAATCCACTGGAGCGAACCCACGCTGAAAAAAGACGATTACATCATCCTGCGTGCCGAACTGGATGCAATCGTTGTTCTGTCATGCTGCCCATTTGACCTGATACCCATCCATGGAGCTGGCGCCGGACCTACAGAGGTCGGGTATTCGATCATCTAGGAAATGGCGCATTCGATAGAGTACGTTGGCACACACAGGAGAGACGCATGAAACCAATAAGCCTCAAGATGCCATTTATAATGGCGACGTTATTTGCTTCCCTAGCCATCAGCCCTGGAAGCCAGGCCCGCGATCTTGCCGTAGTGAATTACGGCGGCACGACAGGCGCAGCGCTGCAAGAAGCATTCATGGATCCGTTCGCCCAAAAATCGGGCATCAAAATCGTCAACATCCCATACAACGGCGAACAGGCAAAAATCAAGGCAATGGTCCAGGCCAACAACGTCGTATGGGACGTGATTGATTCCGAGCCGCAATATTTGGTAAAAGGCTGCGAGGAAGATTATTACGAGAAGATCGACTGGTCCAAGCTCTTGAACGTGGATGACTTCATTCCGGGCGCCGTCATGGAATGCGGCGTCGGCATCTACGTGGTCGGGATCGTCATGGCCTACAACAAAGAGGCCCTGCCCAATGGCCCAAAGAACTGGGCCGACTTCTGGAACGTCAAAGACATACCCGGGAAACGCGCCCTCAGAAAGGTCGCCCAGGGGAACCTTGAATATGCGCTCATGGCGGACGGCGTCGCGCCAGAGGACGTGTATCCCATGCTGGAGACGTCCGCGGGCGTTGACCGCGCCTTTGCAAAACTCGATGAAATCAAAGACCACATCGTATGGTGGGAAGCCGGTGCACAACCCGTGCAAATGCTGGCATCGAACGACGTGATCATGTCATCGGCGTACAACGGCAGAATAGACGCTGCAAAAGAGGAAGGCTATCCGCTGGACGTCGTCTGGAACGAGGGTATCTTCGAAACCGATTACTGGGTCATCCCCAAGGGCTCATCGAACAAGCAATTGGCCATTGATTTCGTACAATTCGCAAGCTCGCCAGAGGCCCAGGCCGAACTGGCCAAACGGGTGACTTACGGGCCCACCAACAAGAAGACCATGGATCTTCTGGACGACAGCCGCACCAATGTGCTGCCTACGTCGCCGAAGAACAGCCAAAACGTCCTTTATACGGACGCCGCATTCTGGCTGGATCACGGCGAAGAGCTGGAGCAGCGGTTCACGGCGTGGGCAGCGCGCTGAGCACCCGCCGTGTAGCTGCACCCGGGGCACCCGCTCAAAGAGGGTGCCCGCGCTGCGGGCCTATTGTTGCGCAACTTCGAGCCGCGCAACAATAGGCCCGCAGCGCATTTTCTTAAACCTGGGCCTCGCCGCTCAGCAAGCGCATACGAGAATTCGAGATATGCCGGCGCATGGTGTCCCGCGCCTCTTCGGAATTCTGGTCCTTGATGGCGTTGAAAACCACCTCGTGCTCGCGTTGAACCTGCCGCAATCTTTTTTTATTGGTAATGAGGGACAGGCTGCGGGCAATCGTGATCCCGGACATCGCATAGTCGGAAATGGCGGCCATGGATGATTCGAACAGATGATTGCCGGTCGCGCGGGCAATGGCGTTGTGGAAATGCATGTCGATGTCTGCGCCGATTTCCCCATGTTCCGCAGCCCAGTTCATGGCATCCAGAGCCCGCGACATCGCCGACAAGTCATGTTCGGTGCGCCGGACCGCGGCCAGGTAAGCCGCCTCGCCTTCCAGGGCAACCCTGAACTCATAACAACGCAATACGTCGGAAATGCCGCCCAAGGGCGCAAATTCGAAAAACTCTTTTTTGGGGCGCATCTGTATGTAGGTGCCAGAGCCGCGCCTGGAGATTATGATCCTGTCCGCCCTCAGCCTGGACAATGCCTCTCGGACGACGGATCTGGATACACCGAATTCCTTGGCCAGGGCGAGCTCCGGAGGGAGCCGGTTGTCCGCATCGAACCTGCCTTCCGATATTTGAACCAAAAGACTTTCATACAGCTTGTCTGCGAGCTTTGGCGGGATCGATGGGGTGTCCGCGGAAGGGACCATCAACGGCATAAGTGTTCTCACAGGTGATCGTTTCAGGCCGCGTGGCCCCCACCGCCCAGTTTCTGCCCCGCCAAGACCGCCAGATAGCCCAGCACCATGCTCACCAGGACATAGGCGATGGCGACCAGTGTGCCTTGCAGCGCACCAGACATCAACACCACCGCACCATAGGCGAAACTGGAGAACGTGGACAGCCCCCCCATGACCCCGGTACCGATGAACAGGTATTGGGGGTCGCTTAGCCTGCCGCGGGCGTGCACGGCGGCGGCCAGCCCCAGCAGCAGGCAAGCCAGCAGGTTGGCCAGCAGGATGTCGAGCGGAAACCCGTCGAACCCGGCAGGCGTCCACTGCATGAAGAGCTCGCGCCCGATGGCCCCGATGGCCCCGCCAATGAAAACCAGGAAGATCAATTTCATCGCTCACCCTTCCCTATGCATGCGCCAACGATGCGCCCAGCCAGGCGCAGACCAGGCCCACCAGGACCGACAGGACCAGGTAGAACCAGGCCAGGACACGCTTCTTGCCATCATGCAGCTTGAGCACGTCGAGCATCAGCGTGCTGAACGTGGTGTAGCCGCCCAGAATGCCGGTCAGCACGCCGGCATTGAGCATGGAGCCGTAGCGATCCTGCCAGTGGACCGAAAAATACACGCTGAGGAAGCCGATGACGAACGCCCCGCTGATGTTGATCAGAAACGTGGCCAGCGGGAACGACCCGTGAAAATGTTCGCCGACCCGCTTGCCGACGTACCAGCGCAACAGGGAGCCCAACCCGCCCCCCAGGCCCACCCAGACGATGTCGATACCTTGCATGAACGACGGCTCCTTGTACGCGTATCGGCTGCACTACGCCGTCAGTTCTTCATGTTCCAGAGGCTGAAGGCGGTTTCACCGTGCATTTCTTCATCCAGCCCCCGAAGCTGCTCTTCGGCCGGCACCCTGAGGATACCAGCGGCATCGAGAATCTTCAGCAGAATCAACGTGATCACGATCGCATAGGCCGCCACGATGACCAGCGCCAGAGCCTGCACGCCCAGCTGGTGCCAACCCGCCGACACGGCATTGATGTGCGAGCTGGCCAACACCCCGATGAGCAGCGCGCCCGTCACCCCGCCGACCCCATGGGCCCGCCAGACCTCGAGCGTGTCATCGATCTTGAGCCAGCTCTGCACGTATTTCGCATTGAAGCAGACCGAAGCCCCGATAGCCCCGATGGCCAAAGCCGCCGACGGTTCGACATACCCCGCTGCCGGTGTGATGGTGGCCAGCCCGGTGACGGCGCCGACCAGCACCCCTGAAAACGAGGGCCGGCCGCTCTCGAGCCATTCCCAAGCCAGCCATACCAGCATGGCAACGGCGCCGGCCAGCATGGTGTTGGTGAAGGCATAAGCCGCCAGGGCATCCGCGGCATACGCCCCGCCGGCGTTGAAGCCGAACCAGCCGAACCACAGCAGCCCGGCGCCCACGGCCACCAGCGGCAGACTGGCCGGCTGCTCTTTCTTTTCACCTTGCGCGCGGGCCGAGGGGCCCAGGAATTTGGCGGCCGCCAGCGCCGAAAACCCGGCAGCGGCGTGAATCACGATCCCGCCGGCGAAGTCCACCACGCCCAACTTGGCCAGGAAGCCGCCCCCCCAGATCCAGTGCGCGACGGGCAGGTAGACCAAAATGGTCCAGAAGGCCACGAACAGCAGATACGCCGTGAACCGGAAGCGCCCGACGAACGCACCGGTCATCAGGGCCGGCGTGATGATGGCAAACATCATCTGGTAGGCGAAGATCATGATGAAGGGGATGTGCTCGGCAAAGGCCGGATTGGGGCTGATCCCCACGTGATACATGCCGAAATAGGTGCCGATGTCGCCCACCACCCCCCCCACCGTGGGCCCGAACACCAGGCTGAACCCGCCGAACACCCAGATGATGCCCACCACCCCCATGCAGATGAAATTCTGCATCATGATGGACAGCACATTGCGTTGCTTGACCAGGCCGCCATAGAACAGCGCCAGCGCCGGCGTCATCATGCAGACCAGCGCCGTGCAAATCAGTATGAAGGCAGTATCCCCGGAATTGATGGCTGGCATATCGATCACCCTTCAAGAATTGGAAAACAAGAAATCAGGTCAGTGGTCATGCAACTGGTGCTCGGCCACCGGCTTGTGCGCGTGCGGCGCCAGCGCCTGCTTGGGTGCAACGAACAAGTACATGGTCAGCACGTACGGCGCCGTGAACGACGGCAGCCCCAGCGGCGACATGACGACATCATAGGCCGCCTGCACGAACACCGTGGCGACCGTGGCCACCAGCGCATAGACGGCGACCTTGCCCGACGTGTTGAGGAAAATGACGCCGACGGCCATCGCGGTCAGGACAGGGCTGAAGCCATACAGGCCCTGGATCACGACCGAGGGCTCGACGCGCATGCCGATCGCGCACACCATGGCCACCAGCGAGCCCAGCGCCGCGGCCACGCCCGCCGGACGCGACGCGATGAAGATCCCGACCAGAATGATGACGCCGCTGACGGCACTGCCCAACAGAAAGACCTGCGCAATATTGCGAAAGAAAATCTGCACCAGTTCATCGGCGGCCGGGATGACGGCCGCCCCACTGAGGTAGTCCGACGCCATGCGCGCCGAATCGCCTGTGACATCCAGCGAACCAAATGCATAGGCGCCGCCCACCATGAGCCAGGCCGTCAATACGAATGGCCCGGTCGAGCCAGGGACCCCCCAGCTTTTGGTCAGCGTCGCGGCAAACGCGGCGGTGGCGACCGTACTGACGGCGGAACCCACGATGATGTAGAACCAAAGCTGCGGGGACACCGCGATGAACGTGGGCAGGGCGACACCCACCAGGATCCCGTTGAAGCCAAACAGGCCCGACTGGATGGAGGGCTTGTCGTTGCCCATCCACATGGCCGTGAGCGTCGCCACCAGCAAGCCGACGATCGCTCCGACGGTGGTGGCCCATTGCCCGGCATCATAGGACGCATAGGCAATGGCCACGATGAACAACAGGCCGGTCAGGGCATTTTCCATGAAGAAAACCTGCCCGGCCCCCCTGAGGCAGACCGCCAGAAAATGATTGTTTTCACTCGCCATTGCATGATCTCCGGTTGGTGATGGAAACGGCGCTAGCGCCACAGGAATTCGTCTGGCAGAGAGCGTCCGCGCGCTTCTTCGCGCACGATCTGCCAGAAGCGCCTGACCTCGGCACGCACGTCGTAGGTTTCGACCCCCACGGCGCGCAGGATCAGCCCTGCATCATTGGGCAAGGCGGACACGCCTGACCAGGCCCGCGCGCCCGCCTGCGCCTGCACTTCGCAGCGCGCCATGATGCGCGCCGCGGTCTCGGGCGGGGTCAGGCACAGAATGCTGGCAAACGCATCATGACCGCGCATGACCGCCGCGAAATCCAGCAGCGGATTGTCTTTTTCGATCAGGATCTTGTCATGGAACAGCCGCCGGCCATCCGGCCGCTGTGCAATGGTCAGCATCGACAGCATGTCGAAACCGAACCGCTCGCTGGCATGATGATATTTGCGCCCGGCCATGAACATCTCGCCATACAGCAGGGTCGCGCTGGGCTCGATGACGATGTCGGTATGATTGATATAGCGTGAATCCCGGTAGGGGATGGTGAAATCCGGCAGGTACTCGAGATAGGCGCCGGCTTCGAGCCGGATCGTCTGGTGCTGGGAGGCATAATTGGCATCCATCTGGTGGACGCGGTTGTATCCCTGGGAATTGACCTGCGCACAGGCGCCTTCGCCGACCGAGATGTCGATCGTGTAGCGGTCGCCCTGCAAGATGCCGCCGCCCACCGAAATGATGGAACAGATCGGCAACTCGGGCATGGCCTCGTCCCAATAGAGGGCCTGCTGCACCAGCAGCGGCGCCACGCGATACAGGTCGTGCAAGATCGAGCGCCCGTTGCGCAGGGAAAAACCCAGCCGCAACCGGCCAATTTTCCCGGGCCCCGCAGCCCGCATCTGCGCAGGCTGCGTATGATACCCGCGTAGCTCGCGGGCGGCATCCAGACGACCGAGGCGATCCGGCAGGGCACCTGGCTCAGACATGGGCGGAGTCGGCCTTCAGCTGGGGTTTGACGTCGAACAGCGCCATGTCCATGATCAGCTCGATCAGTGCATCGATGCCTTCACCCGTCTTGCAGTTGGTGAACACGAACGGCTTGTTGCCGCGCATGCGCTTCGAATCGCGATCCATGACCTCGAGGCTGGCATCCACATAGGGTGCCAGATCCTTCTTGTTGATCACCAGGATATCGGACTGGCACACGCCGGCGCCGTTCTTGCGCGGGATCTTGTCACCACCGGCCACGTCGATCACATAGATGTAGAAATCGGCCAGGGCCGGGCTGAAGGTGAGCGTCAGGTTGTCGCCCCCCGACTCGATGAAAATCACGTCGCTGTCGGGGTATTTCTGCTCCATTTCTTCGACGGCGGCGATATTCATCGAGGGATCTTCGCGCACCGCAGTATGCGGGCAGGCGCCGGTCTCCACCCCGATGATCTTTTCTTCCACCAGGATGCCATTCAGGGTGCGGCGCACCTGCTTCGCGTCTTCGGTGGTGACCACGTCATTGGTGATGATGAGCGGCCGCACCCCCATGTCGATCAGGCGGGGCGTGATGGTTTCGATGATGGCCGTCTTGCCCGAACCGACAGGGCCTCCGATACCGATGCGAGTGATTTTCTTCACGATTTGCTCCATTCCAGCTTCAATTCAGCTTCAATTCATAAACAGGCGCACATGGGCTTTCACGTGATGGGCCAGCAGCACGTCGAACACGGGCGCGAAGTTCGACATTTCGTCGAGCGTAAGCGTGCGTACATTTTCGTAGTCGCCAGGCACCCGTTCCTGCGCAGCGTACAGAATGCGCTGCGTGTCCAGGTGGTCGATGCGCATGAGGCGCACAGCCGCACTGAGCATCATGGCCGCCACGCTGTATTGGTGCACGACGAACACCTGCGCCTCATCGGCCCCCAGGTGGGCCAGGGCCAGGGCCTGCCCCACCGGAAAACAGCCCGGCGTGGCGTGATCACGGATTGCCTCCAGCCACTGGCGCAAGGCGGGGAAGTCATCGAAGCGCAGGGCCAGTTCGGCCAGTTTCTTGCCCATGCGCGCCAGCATCAGGTGTTGCTCCGCCCCGATGCGGCTGTCCCAGAGGGCCTGATCGGCCTCGAGGACGGCCCCGAAATCGCCCTGCGAAATCGCCCGGTGCGCATGCAGGGCCGCGACGCCATCCATGTAGGCGGCCTGCCGGGTCACCACCTCGACAAAACCCAGCAAGTCGTCCGGACTGGCTACGATACCCGTCTGGACGGCCGATTCGAGCCCGTTGGAAAACGCAAACGAGCCCACAGGCAAGGTTGAATCCGAAAACTGCAGCAAACGCGCCAGCAACCGCATGCCGTCGGCCGCCGACGCGGCCTGTGCCTGACCGATGCGCTCAGGCATGGCCATGGGCATGTCCATGGGCGTGAGCGTCGTGGTGATGATGATGCGGGGTTGCATCGGCCCCGGCAAACAACATGCGCACCTCTTTGGCATCCAGCTTGGCGGCGATGTCCTCGCCCGCGGCGAAATAGGTCTTCACGTGCTCGAAGGCGTGCGTCTTCATCACCGATGCCATGACTTTCTGGTCGACCGACAAGGGCACGTACACCGTGGAACCCTTGATGACCGCCGGCCAGTGCTGGTTTCCCAACCCATGCCCCAGTTCGAAGCACAACCGCAGGATCTCCTGGGGCGCGAGCGTCTCCAGCCCCTCGAGCTCGATCACCATGACCTCTTTCAGGGCGATGCGCGCCACCACCAGCAGGTTTTTATCGGCGTCGTAGTACAGGACGTCGCCGTCATGCAGGTGTTCGCTGCGCGGCAGGGAAATCGCCAGCTCCAGGCCATCCCGGCTGGCCTTGCGCAACCGGCTCTTGGGCGCCTCCCATTGTTCGAGTACGAGCTCGTCGACCGGGCCCCGATGGGCGCGTTCGTGCCAGATCGCATCTTTCAGATTGCCAAGAACTTCTTCTACCAGAATCATATCCACTCCAGAAATACCATCCATGCCATCGCGGCCTGCCGCCTTCCGTGCGGGAGCGGCCCACGCGGGAACGCGCACACCGGGGACAGCACATCATCCCGGGCATGCTGTCTGCACGCGCACAAGGCAGGCGTCTGCCGAACGCTAGCTGAAAAAATGCAGTTGAGCCAAAGGCAGGCTGGTGGCGGGTTCGACCGTGGCGTGCTTGCCATCGACGGTCACGGCAAAGGTCTCGGGATTGACTTGGATTTCGGGCAGGGTGTTGTTGCGTACCATGTCGACCTTGCCGATGGTGCGCGTGCCCCGCGCCGCCACCACCTGCGATTGCAGCTCGTAGCGATCGGCGATGCCTTCGTCGAGCGCCGCCCGCGACGTGAACGTGATGCGCGTCTTGGCCAGGGCCGACCCCATGGCCCCATACATGGGACGATACGTGACGGGCTGAGGCGTGGGCAGCGACGCGTTGGGATCCCCCATCAGGGCCCAGGAAATAAAGCCGCCCTTGATGATCATCTTGGGCTTGGCGCCAAAGAAGGCGGGCTCCCAGAGCACCAGATCGGCCATCTTGCCGACTTCGACCGAACCCACCACTTGCGACACCCCTTGGGCGATGGCCGGGTTGATGGTGACTTTGGCCACGAACCGCAAGACGCGCTGGTTGTCGTTGCCGGAATCATCGCCCGCGTACGCGCCGAAGCGGGTTTTCATGAGGTGCGCGGTCTGCACGGCGCGCATCCAGTTTTCGCCGATACGGCCCATGGCCTGGCTGTCGCTGGAAATGATGGAGATCGCGCCGATATCGTGCAACACGTTTTCGGCCGCAATGGTCTCGGCCCGCACCCGGCTTTCGGCAAACGCCACGTCGGTGGGGATCTTGGGGCTGAGGTTGTGGCAGATCATGGTCATGTCGAAGAGCTCGGCCTGCGAATTGACCCCGTACGGCAGGGTCGGGTTGGTCGAGCTGGGCAGCACGTTGGGCTGGCCCGCGACCCGCAGGATGTCGGGCGCATGCCCGCCGCCGGCCCCTTCTGTGTGATACGCATGAATGGTGCGCCCCTCGAAGGCCGCGATGGTGTTTTCGACAAAACCGGCTTCGTTGAGGGTGTCGGTATGGATGCAGACCTGGACGTCGTATTCGTCGGCCGCCGTGAGCGCGGCGCGAATGGCGCCCGGGGTGCTGCCCCAGTCTTCGTGCACTTTCAGGCCCATGGCCCCGGCGTGGATTTGCTCGACGAGCGGCAGGCGCGTGGAACAGTTGCCCTTGCCCAGCACCCCGGCGTTGACCGGCCAGCCATCGAATGAGCGCAGCATCATCTCGATGTTCCAGGTGCCCGGGGTGATGGTCGTGCCGTTGGTGCCGTCGGTCGGGCCGACCCCCCCGCCAAACACGGTGGTGATGCCGTTGCTGAGCGCCGCCTGTGCCTGTTGCGGCGAAATGTAGTGCACGTGGGCGTCGATGCCGCCCGCCGTGAGGATGAGGTGCTCGCCCGAAATCACGTCGGTGCCCGCGCCGACGGACAGGCCGGGGGTGACCCCTTTCATGGTGGACGGGTTGCCCGCCTTGCCGATCGCGCAGACCAGGCCGTCTTTGATGCCGACGTCGGCCTTGATCACGCCCTGCTTGGCGTCGACGATGGTGACGTTGGTGACGACCAAGTCGGGCGCGCCGGCCAGGCTGGTGAGTTCGTTGTCGATGCCCATGCCATCCCGCAGGGTCTTGCCGCCCCCATAGACCGCCTCTTCGCCATAAACACGCAAGTCTTTCTCGATCTCGATGTAGAGGTCGGTGTCGCCCAGGCGAATCTTGTCTCCGGTGGTGGGGCCGTACAGATCGGAATATTGCTTTCTGGAAATCTTTGCCATGATAGTGTCCTGTTCGATGAAATTGCGGGAGGGTCAGGGCTTGTTCTTGAAGCCGTACCGCGCCACGCGCTCCATGGCCTCGGTCAGGCGCGGGCGCCTGGCGTGATCCGGTTCGGTGCCCACCCAGCCATCGACCAGGTTGTTGAACCCCAATACCCGCTGCTTGCCCTGGTAGGGCACCAGCTCGACTTCTTTTTCATCGCCCGGCTCGAACCGCAGGGCCGTGGTGGCCGGGATGTTGAGGCGCTTGCCAAAAGCCTGCTGCCGATCGAATTCCAGTTCGCTATTGACTTCGAAGAAATGATAATGCGACCCGACCTGAATCGGCCGATCGCCCGTATTGCGCACTTTCAGGGTCGTGGTGGGATACCCCGCATTGATCTCGATGTCGCCGTCAGCCAGTATCAGCCCACCCACAGGTGCTTTTTGTTCGGTTGTGCTCATGGGGGTCTCCTTATTGAATGGGGCTGTGCACCGTCACCAGGCGCGAGCCGTCGGTAAACACCGCTTCGACCTGGACGAACGAAATCATGTCGGCCACGCCATCCATGACGTCATCCTTGGTAATGACCGTACGCGCCAGCGCCATGACTTCTTCAAGGGTTTTCCCGGCGCGGGCGCCCTCGAGCGCCGCAGCGGAAATCAGGGCCACTGTTTCAGGGTGATTGGGCTTCAAACCGGCATCCTTGCGCTTCTGGGCAATCTGCGCCAGGGTATGGATCATCAGCTTGTCGATTTCTCTGGGGGTGAAGTGCATATAGGATCTCCGATGCAGAAATGGGAAAACAGGCGCGACGCACCGCCAGCGGATAGCCGGACAGGCTTGCCTGATGCAGGCGAAATATTATGTGGCAAGCCCCAGAAACAGCACCCAAAGGGCCGCCATCAGCATGGTGAGAAGGGTGATCCACCCCCCCGCCCGAAAAAATTCGCCAAACGAAATCTTGACCCCGAACAGGGCCGACTGCTCTACGGTGATGATACCAGCGAGGCTGCCGAAAATCACCAGATTGCTGGAAAACCCGGTACCCAGGACCAGCGCCGCCGCGGTTGCGTCCACGTGTACAGCGGTATCCAGATAAGGCACCAGCAGCATGACCGCCGGGTTGTTGCCCACCAGATTGCTCAGTACCGCGCCCACGCCATACAGCGTCAGCGGGTCGTTCAGATTCATCCCCAGGTGCTCCAGGCTGCCGAGCAGCTGCTGCGGCAGCCCCGTGGCCGCCATGGCCGCATTCACGACGAACAACCCGGCGATGAGCAGCAACAGGTTGCCATCCACGTGCCCCAGCACGTCATGCGATGAGATCCGGCGGCTGATCAACAGGACGCTGGCGGCGGCCAGTGCCACGAGTTCATGCGGCCACCCGCTGAACACAAAGGCCGCCATCACGGCCAGCGCGACCAGAACCGATTTGTATGTTTCCAGCCGGTCGAGCGCCGGTACCGCCGGCGCGCGGGCCGGGTCCGCCGCCTGCCCGGCGTTCGCGAGCTGCCACTTGCCGCGGTACATGAATACGATCATGGCCCACACGATGGGCAGGGACAGCACGGCCGGGACGCCCGTGGCCAGAACGAAATCATTGAAGGAAATACCCAGCGTCTGGCCGGTAATCATGTTTTGCGGACTGCCGATCAGGGTGGCCGTGGAGCCGGTATTGACGGCGAAACAGAATGCGAGCAAAAACGGCGTCGGGTTGAGCTTCCGGGCCAGCGTCAACGAAACCAGCAAGGGCACCATGGCCACGGCCACCACGTCTTTGGTCAGTACCGCCGACAGGCCGGCGCCCACCGCTACCAGCACGGCCACGAGCTGTGCCGGGCGCAGCGGCAGCAGCGCGACGCGCCTGGCTGCCCAGCCGTAGAACCCCGACACTGAAAAAGACGCCGACACCACCATCAGGCCGAACAACAAGCCCACGGTGCGGTAATCAATGGCCATCCAGGCGCCCTTGGCGCTGATGCTGCCGACCACGATCATGGCCAGCGCACCCACCACGGCCGCTCCGGTGCGGTCGACCCGCAAGCCCGGCAGCTTGCCCAGCCCCATCACCACATACACCAGCAGGAAGATCAGAAGGGTCAGATCCATCGTGTCATTCCACGCTGGGCGACAGGCGCGCGGCCGGCCCGGCTGGCTGCGGGTCGCCCGAAGCGTCGGCGACATACAGCGTCTGGGTGTCGAAGGCCAGATCGGCGCCGTGGCGGTGCACGATGTCGATGATGTTCAGAAAGACGTCCTGCTGCGCCTCCAGCCACTGCGCCCAATGGGTGGTCCGGGTAAAGCAGTAGACCAGGATGTCCAGCGACGAGCTGGCAAAAGCGTCGAAATAGACCAGCAGGGTCTGCGACTGATCGATTTTTTCGTCATGCAGCAACATGTCGCGGATGTCGTCCACCACGCCGCGTATTCTGCCCGCGTCTTCATAGCGCAGGCTGATGGTGGCCTTGATGCGCCGATGGGTCATGCGCCCCGGGTTCTCGACGCTGATGGAGGAAAACAGGGAGTTTGGCACGTACAGGGGGCGATGATCGAAGGTCATGATCTTGGTGATGCGCCAGCCGATTTCCACCACCGTGCCCTCGATGTCGCGGTCGGGCGAACTGATCCAATCGCCAATATTGAACTGGCGATTGAAGAACAGCATGATGCCCGACAGGAAGTTGCTGAGCACGTCCTTGCTGGCCATGCCGATGATGATGCCGCCAACGCCGCCAAAAGCGAGCAGGCCCGACACGCTGAAGCCCAGTTTTTCGCCAAACAGCAGCACCACGACGACGACCACGACGATCTTGAACGTGCGCGCGATCAACCGGGCCGTCGTGGGGTCATTGCCCAGGCGGATCTGGCGGTGTTCCATGAGGTCGATGAGCAGGAACACCTGCAGCACCACGATCAGCGCAATGATCGCCACCGTCGACAAGTCGACGATCTGGTCTGATACCGAGGGCATGCCCAGATCGTGCACCATATGGATTGCGTACTGCCGGAGCGCGAGCACCAGCACGCACAACGACAGCACGTGCAAGGCGTGCAGCGACACCTTGTTGACCATCCTGGAATCGTCGGTATGGCGCAGTCGGACGCGGGTGACGTAGGCGCCCAGCACGGCGGCTACGACGACGAGTACGCCCGTCGCATATTTGATCAATACGGCCTCAGACATGTCGGTCTCCGGTCGTCACGGCCATGCGGTGCGGTCATCGCTGCTCATGCGCGCGGCGCCTGTCTGCCGGCGGGCCTGACATGGATGTGGGGATGTTGATGGACATGGACGTGTTCGTGGATTTCCGCCGCCTGCAGGACCCCGGACGACAGCACCATCGCCCGCGTGGCGATCCGCGTAACAAAAGATTCATCATGGGATACTAGCAAAATTGCACCGCCGTAGGCCAACAACGCCGCGCGCAGCCGCTCGCCGTTTTCGTGATCCACGCCATTGGTCGGTTCATCCAGCAACAGCACGTCGGGCCGCATGGCGAGCAAACCCGCCAGACAGACCAGGCGTTTTTCCCCGCCCGACAATCGGTGCGCAAAGCGTTCGGCCAGATGCGCGATGCCGAGCTCGGCCAGCGTCTGAGTCGCCCGCTGGCGGGCCGCGTCGTTGGCCATCCCGAGGTTGCAGGGCCCAAATGCCACGTCCTCGATGACGCTGGGGCAAAAAAGCTGGTCATCGCTTTCCTGGAACAGAAAGCCGATGCGCGGCCGCTGCCGGCGGAAATCGGCCTCGCGCCGACAGACCTCGCCAAACAGCTCGATCTCGCCCTTTGCGGCCTGCTCGAGCCCGATGATCGTCCGCAGGAGCGTGGTCTTGCCGGCGCCATTGGGCCCGACGATGGCCAACCGCTCGCCGCGGGCAAGCACCAGGCTCGCGTGGTCCAGCACAGGCTGGTGATCGCGCTGGACCTGGACATCGTGCAATCGAATCAGTTCATCCATATCGCGTCCCATCCCAAAAGGAGCGCGGCCCCCGCGACCCACCCCACCAGGGCCAGCCAGTCCGCAGCCGAAGGCGCCGGCAGGTGCGTCTGCGGGAAGCGCCCGGAATAGCCTCGCAGGCGCATCGCCTCTTCGACCCGCTCGGCCCGCTCCATGGCACGCACCAGCAGCATCCCCAGCAGGTACCCGTAGCTGCGCCAGGTATGCCGGCCGGACCGGGGCACAAAAGCGCGCGCGCGCATGGATTCGTGCAGCCGCCGAAATTCGGACTGGATCAGCCCCAGATATCTGACCACGGCAACGAACAGGCGCACCAGCATCTCGGGCACGTGCAAGCCCCGCAACGCGGCGCCCAGACTGAGCACCTCGACCGACGCAAACAGCAGCGAGATGAGCAGCACCGATGCCGTCACCTTGCAGGCGAGCGCCAGCGCCCGTGCAAAACCTTCTGCGCTGGCCACCCACGGCCCCAAGCGAAACAGCTCGGCGCCCGGCACCGTGAAAGGCAACGTGATCAGCAACAGGATCAAAAAACCTTCGAGGTGAAACAAGCGTTTCCAGGCAATCGCCTGCCGGCGGGCGGCATACAGCGCCAGCACTGCCACGACCCCGGTGGCTGCCGGCGCCAGCCCCTGCACCGGCGTGAACACCAGCAAGGCTGCAAAAACGGCCAGCAGACGCAGGCGCAGGTCGTGGGGGCGCATCATCGCTTGCGGCTGCGTGCCCACAAACCAATGCCGGCCAAACCGATGATCAGGAAAATACCAGAAAGGGTGTCCGTCAGGCGCATGCGCGCATCCATGGCCTCGATGCGCTCCAGCAGCGGCCCGACCTGCCGCTCGAGCGCTTCTTCGACCCACTGCCGGTCGGCGGCGTCCAGATGGGCGGGGCGCCCCGGCGACGCACTCGCCGCGCCGTCGAGCCCCTGGGCGGACTGCGCAGGCACCCTCGCGCGCGGCGCCGCCTCGGCGGATAGCCCTTCGAAACGGCTGGCGGCGAGCCGAGTGGTGGCAACATGACCCTCTTGTGTATCGACGGTGATCACGATGTCCCCCGTGACCTTGGGCGGGACGGAAAACCGGTAGCGGCCTTCACCATCGGTACGGCCTTCGGCCACCAGGGCGCCGTCCATTTTCGCGACCCAGCCGACATCGGACGGACGCCCGCCGCCGATGAAAAACGCATAACCGCCGACCTGCGCCCCATCCACCCGCGCGAAGAGCCTCAGACTATGTGCGCCGGCCGGGCTGGCCAACAAGGCGGCGAGCAGCAGCACCACCAGGCGGGCCCATAAACGGGATGCCATCACCGATCCCCCGTGTCCGATAGATGGGGTAGAAGCGCCTGCGGCCTGACGCGTGCCAGGAACCCCACGACGGCCGCCGTGATCGCGGCGTCCGCCAGCGCCAACGGCAGATAGGTGATCAGGACCACCCTGGCGACCGGGGTGAATTCCGACGAAGACAGCCACAGGGCCAGCGCCACCAAACCGCCTGTCGCCAGCACGCACAGGCCACCGCCGGCTGCGGCCCACATCCCCGCCCGAAACGGCGAACGGGCGCGGCGTACCCATGGACCCAGCAGCCAGCCGATCACGGCGCCAGGCAGCGCGATGTTGGTGGCATTGATCCCGAGCGTCGTCAGGCCGCCAAAACCAAACAGGACCGCCTGCAAGGCGAGCGCAACGACGACGGCCGGGAAAACCCCCACCCCGAGGATCAGCCCCATCAGCCCCGACAGCAGCAAATGCACGCTGGACGGGCCGATCGGCACGGAAATGAGCGAGGCCACGAAAAACACGGCGGAAAGAATCGCCATGCGCGGTATGGCGCGGTCGTCGATGCGTCGGATGGCCAATGCGACCCCCGCCGCTGCAACCGCGGCGCCCCCGACCAGCACGGGGACGGACAGAATGCCGTCCGGGATGTGCGCCATGTTATCGGGTCATGTCTTTGGCATTCACCCAGATCAAAGCGCCCTCTTCTACAGGCACAGCCTGGCCATCGGGCGACTTCATGGGCTTTTCACCCTCTAGAAGCGCTGCAAACCCCCACCATCCGGCGTGCGGAATGGCATAGTGGAACGTGCCATTGGCATCGGCCTTGATCAGGGGTGTGATGTAGGCATCGTTGGGCGCCTCGATGCCCGCGTCATTGACGTAAGCCACTTCGATCTCGGCAAACGGCACGGGTTTGCCGCCCTGGGTGACCACCCCGGAAAACAAGTTGCCGGTCCACAGCGCCGTGGGCTGTGTCAGGGGCTGGATTTCGGCCGGCAGGCCCACCATGCCGTCCCAACCGTCGCCCGATGCGTAGCTATCGACGATCACCTTGGCATGGTGCACGATGTAGAGATTTTCGGATGGCTCCCAGTACGGCTGGGGCGTGACGTAAAACACCGCGGCACCCGGCTCGGCCAGTTCGTGGGAGAGCTGCCAGGTCATGGCCCCGTCGCGCGGTGCTTCGACCAGCTCGCCCGACAGATCCGTCTTGTTGCCATGCACCATCACGCCCACGGCAGCCGGGCGCTTCATGTCCATGATCGGGCCCCCTTCGAAGGGGTGGGTGAATATCAGCTCGAGATCGACCGCGCCGCCTTCAGGCAATACATCCGACTGGGGAAGGATCTGCTGGAAGTGGGCCGCTGCCGGCAGCGCCAGAAACAGACCCAAGGCAAGCGTGGAGGCCGTGCGAACCGCAATGGACAAGGTCATCAATTCTTCCTTTTCGTTATGATCTACCGCACTTTATCGCGCTTTATCGCGAATCATTCTATCTTCAAAGGCCGGCATGTCAAGCCGCATCCCGATGAGGGTCGAGGCCGGGCTCAGGGGCAGGCCAGCACGACACGGCCCAGCACCGAGCCCGATTCCACGGCCTCGTGGGCCTGCACGACGTCGGACAACGGCCAGACCTTGCCGACCCGGTGTTGCAACTGCCCGTTTTGCAGCCATTGGCCAATCGCGTCGATGGCAGCCCTGCGCTCATCCGGCCGCAACTCGTAGACCAGAAAGGGGCACAGGCGGATCGAGCGAGACAGCCAGGCCCAAAAATCGAGCATGACCGGCTCACGGTGGTTGCTGCCATAGGCGACCACACAGGCATGCGCGGCGACCGCCCCCTGCGACACCAGCTCGTGCGTGGAGGAAAAGTCCAGATCCACCACGCCATCGACCCCCCGGCCGGCGGTTCGGTCGAGCACCTGCGCGGCCACCCCGCCTTCCTTGTACAGGATCGCATCCGGCAGGCCGGCTCGCGCCAGGAAGGCCGCTTTTTCGGCCGACCCCACCGTCGTGATTACCGTTGCGCCCTGCAATTGGGCCATTTGGGCGGCATAAAAGCCGACCCCCGAGGCGCCCCCGGTCACCAGAACGGATTTGCCCTGCACATCCCCCAGCAAGCGCACGGCGTGAAACGCCGTCATGGCCGGAATACCCAGGCACGCGCCTTCTTCGAAGCCCACCGGCTGCGGCAAAGCCACCGCCTGCGCCGCGGGCAAGACGATGTATTGCGCCGCCGTACCCAGTGGGCGCTGCCACTGCCCATTCCAGACCCACACCCGCTCGCCCAGGCGATCGGCCGGCACACCCTCGCCGACTTGATCGATCACCCCGGCCCCGTCGCTGTGCGGGATGATGTAATCCCAGCGCACCGCCCGGCTGCCCGCGCGCGATTTGGTGTCTGACGGATTGACGCCCGATGCGTGCAGCCGCACGCGCACTTCCCCGCCCCCCACTTGCGGAGTCGGCCGCGCCCCGACGTGCAGTACATCGGCGGCCGGACCATTCTTTTCATACCACACTGCCAACATGGACAGGCTCTCCCAAAGACCGGATCAAATAGCTAATTCGAATTATTAAATTTAAAACGATAGCCTATGTCAATTAACATGATGAAAAAATGCAATTGGCCAGACAAGCATATCCCGCCTAGACTGATCCTGCATACGCGAACAGGCAGCGCCCCGGGGCGTCACCCGGCCCGGTCATTCCCATCAAGGAGCCCTCATCATGGATCAAAAGAAACTCACGACCACAGCCGGCTGCCCGGTTGTGGACAATCAGAACGTACTCACCGCCGGGCCGCGGGGCCCGCAATTGCTCCAGGATGTCTGGTTCCTCGAGAAGCTGGCCCATTTCGACCGCGAGGTCATTCCCGAGCGGCGCATGCACGCCAAAGGTTCGGGCGCCTGGGGCACCTTCACGGTCACCCACGACATCACGGCCTACACGCGCGCAAAACTATTCTCCGAAATCGGCAAGAAAACAGAACTCTTCGCGCGCTTTTCCACGGTGGCCGGCGAGCGCGGCGCCGCCGACGCCGAGCGGGACATCCGCGGCTTCGCCTTGAAGTTCTATACGGAAGAAGGCAACTGGGACCTGGTCGGCAACAACACCCCGGTCTTCTTCATGCGCGATCCGCTCAAGTTTCCGGACCTGAACCACGCCGTCAAGCGCGATCCACGCACCAACCTGCGCAGCGCCCAGAACAACTGGGACTTCTGGACCCTGTTGCCCGAAGCCCTGCATCAGGTCACCATCCTGATGTCGGATCGCGGCATCCCGGCCAGCTACCGCCACATGCACGGCTTCGGCTCCCATACGTTCAGCTTCATCAATGCCCGCAACGAGCGTTTCTGGGTGAAGTTCCACTTCAGAACCCAGCAGGGCATCCGCAACTGGACAGACCAGGAAGCGGAAGCCGCCATTGGCAAATGTCGCGAAACCCACCAGCGCGACCTATACGAAGCCATCGAGCGCGGCGACTTTCCCAAATGGACGATGTTCGTGCAAATCATGCCCGAACTCGATGCCGCCACGGTGCCCTATCACCCATTCGATCTCAGCAAGGTCTGGCCGCACGCAGACTACCCCCTGATCGAAGTCGGCGAATTCGAACTGAACCGCAATCCAGAAAATTACTTCGCGGACGTCGAGCAGGCGGCATTCAATCCGGCCAACATCGTGCCAGGTATCGGCTTCTCGCCCGACAAAATGCTGCAGGGGCGCCTGTTTTCCTATGGCGATGCACAGCGCTACCGGCTTGGCGTCAACCATGGCCTGATCCCGGTCAACGCCCCGCGCTGCCCGGTGCACAGCTACCATCGCGACGGCGCCATGCGCGTCGATGGCAACTTCGGCAGCACGCTCGCCTACGAACCCAACAGCGCCGGCCAATGGCAAGAACAGCCCGAATACCGCGAGCCGCCCCTGAAGATCGACGGCGCCGCGGATCACTGGAACTTCCATGAAGACGATGAGGACTACTTCAGCCAGCCCCGCGCCCTCTTCCAGAAAATGAACGCCGAACAGCGCCAGGCCCTGTTCGAGAACACCGCGCGCAATATGGGCGATGCCTCGGAAGCCGTCAAACGGCGCCATATCGGCCACTGCATGCGCTGCGATCCAGCCTATGGCGCCGGGGTCGCAAAAGCGATGGGGCTGGATGCCTGAGCAGGCGGCCGCTCGGCCCGGCGGGCGGCGTGGGTCGGGCGGGCGGCCCGACCCACGCCGGTTGGGCCGACGGCCTCAGTAGCCGTCGGCCAGCCTGACCTGGCCCGTCGGGGTGTGGCCACCCAGATACCGGCGGATCTTGCCGGCGACCTGGTCGACCGCGTCCTGCAACACCGTATCGGCCGCCACATGCGGTGTGATGATGATGCGCTCATCCGCCCAGAAAGGGTGCCCGGCCGGCAAGGGCTCGGTCTGGAATACATCCAGCGTTGCGCCTGACAACGAGCCGGCATCCAGCGCCGGGATCAGATCGTCTTCGACCAGATGCCCGCCGCGTCCCACGTTGATCACGTGGGCGTGGGGCAAGAGCCGTGCAAAAGTGTCACGATTCAATATGCCGCGCGTTTCGTCCGTGAGCGGCAACACGTTGATCAGTACCCGGGTGCGCGCCAAAAAAGAATCGAGTGCGGGCATGCCCGAAAAACTCTCGACGCCCGGGACGTTCTTCGGGCTGCGCGACCAGCCCGCAACCGGATACCCCAGGCCCGCGATGGCACGGGCCACCCCCTGCCCCATGAGGCCCATGCCCAAGACCCCCACAGGCCAGCCTGCCCGGCGAACCGTTGGATGCGGCGCCCAGCGGCGCTGCTTCTGCTGACGCGCGTATCGGGCGAAGTCACGCGATTGCTGCAACAACGCATGCACGGCGTACTCGATCATTTGCGGTGCCATGCCCGCATCTTCGAGGCGAAAGATGTCCACGCCCGGATGCAGGCCCGGGACCGACAGCAAGGCATCCACGCCCGCGGCCAGGTTGAACAAAGCCCGGATCTGCGGCTCGCGCTGCATCAGTGCGACCGGGGGATTCCAGACAATGGCCAGTTCGGCGCCGGTACGGGCGCCGTGATCGTCCCAGGGAATGAACTCGAACCCCGGCAGCACCTGGCGAAACTGCGCCAGCCATTCTTCAGTGTTCTGTACCAGGGTGGATGCAAAAAGAATTTTTTCCATGAACCCCCTCCCGGACTCAGGATTGATCACGAATACTGCCGTCGCTGAACACCGGAACCACGTCGCTGCTGTCGAGCCGGCCGGTGAACGCCACGCTGTCAGCCAGCCCGCGCTCCACCATCAGGCGCCCGACACGCGAGCCTTCCAGCGCCCTCGAAGGCTGGGTGTGGACAAATGACAGCTCCGCCGCGAGCGCCGCATCGCTGAATACCAACGGGCCCTGCGCGGCCTGGCGCAGGCACTGGACGACGTGGCCGGCGCCATAGAAATCTTCGAGGCTGAAGCGCCCCTTGGAGCCTGCGCATACGATCACGATATCGCCGTAGTCATCCGGCCTGGCCAGCAGGTGTCGGGCGACCGCCATGGAATTGAGCAGGCTGGCGGCGTAGGTCAGGCGAAAGCCCTGCGCACGCCGCAGGGCGACCGTGCCGTTGGTAGTTGCGTAGACCAGCGTTTTTCCGGCGACGTCCGCCTGCGCCAGGGCCAGGGGATCAAAAGGCAGGCCGCCTGGAAAGGGTTCGGCATTGAGCTCGCCGGCGATGACGCACGGGTCCGCCGCCATGGCGTCGCGGATCCGCACGGCATCGTCGAAATGCAGCGCTGGAATGATGCGCGCCACCCCCGCCTGCAGTGCCGTGGTGATCGACGTGGTGGCAAAAATGATGTCCAGAACGATGACCGCCGAATCCTGGCCGCGGTCCGTCTGCAAGCCATCCTGGGTAGGAACCAGAAATACCTTCTTCATGTATCTATCTTTAAACAGGGCGGGATCGGCCGTCAGGCCGATTGCGTGCGCCCGGGGTTACTGAGGGCCAATTTCAGCTCGAGAAGCTCATCGACCAGCGTGCACAAGGGGCCCAGCGATGTCTTGACCAGATCCCCGTGACGGATATGGTCGACCAATAGGGCCAAATCGGCCGCTGCCAGACCATGGGCCTGGCAAAAAGCCTGCACCCGGGCCTGCTGCGCCCCCCAAAGGCTGGGGCCGGACTCGAGCTCGCGGCAGGCCATGGCCATGGCATTGGCCGCCATGCGGGCGTTGTAGCGCTGCTCAGGCGGCAGGACGGGCAGCAAGGCGTCCAGCAAGGTCTGGCGTGCCACCTGCAGCAGCTCGGCGCCATGGGGGCGATCGACATGATCGGCCAGAGGCTGCCTGCCATTGGACACCGTCAGCGGCCGGTCGGTCAGCGACACCGGAGGCTGCCCCGACAGCGCCACGAAATCGCGTAGATGCATCATCAGGTCTCGCTGGATCTCGGGCAGCATCCGCCCCGTCAGGGCAAGTTCGAGAGAAGGCTGCTGGCCCGACAGGTGTCGCTGCGCCTGTTCGCGCGCGATGATGGCCCAGCGCACACTGGCGATGAGTTCCCACCACGCCACAACAACGGGATCGACCACGTGACCCGAAATGCTTTGGTAGCCCGCAAAAAAATCCGGCTTGTCGCCCACCCCACCTACTTCGCGTTCTGGGTGGCCAAAGCGCCAGCTGCGCGCGCACATCCAGCCCAGGTCTTCGTTGGGGTCGCTCCAGGAGGCGAACTCCCAATCCAGGATCGCCGTAAGCCGACCGTGATCTACCATATAGTTGCCCGCGCGGAAATCCCCATGGCACAGGACGCGCGGGCGGCTCTGTGGCATGTGGTCCTGCAGGACACGCAACGCGAGTTCGAGCGCGGGATACACTTCCGGCATGCCATCGAGCGCCCGACGATATTCATCCAGGCGCTGTTGTGCCGGCGAGCAATCCGGGGCCGCCAGGAAAGGCAGCACGTCTGCCGTATAAGGCACTTGGTGCAGCCGGGCAAGATTCTGCCCCACTTCGAAGACCAGGGAACGGCGCTGCTCGGGGGTCAGGCCATCCGCCTTGGCCAGCCGGCGCGCATTCGCGGAGCCCGCGGCCCGCTGCATGACGTAGAAATCGGCCCCCATCACCTGGGGGTTGCGGCACGACCAATACGGCGTGGGCACCTGCACCCCGGCGGCATGAGCGACCTTCAGCACCTCGTATTCCTGCCAGCGCCTCAGGCTTTGGGACAGGGTCGCCGCCGCATCGCTGCGCACCACGAATCGATGGTCCCCCGGCAGTGTTCCGCCCGTCAGGCGGACATCCAGACCCTTGTTTTCCTGAATGGCCCCACCCGAGAGGGACTGGTAATCGACCACTTCGACAGCCGTTGCACCCGTTTGCCCCTGTATGAAGGCCAGCAGGTTTGCCAGCCTGGACGCGTCAGACATGACCCCCCCGTTGTGCCGCCCCGACACTTATAGCGATGACTGCAGATGGCCGCCGTCGACCACCAGCGTGCTGCCGGTCATGTAGGCGGCATCGTCGCCGGCCAGCAACAGCAGCGCGGCGCGCAGGTCTTCGGCCTGGCCCAGCCTGCGCATCG
Source organism: Castellaniella sp. (assembly GCF_041675725.1). Lineage (GTDB taxonomy): Bacteria > Pseudomonadota > Gammaproteobacteria > Burkholderiales > Burkholderiaceae_B > Castellaniella. The sequence goes on from NZ_JBAYTI010000019.1 coordinate 37,211, forward strand.
GCACCCGCCTGATCAACGCCTGCCCAGCGTCCGTTTCGAAAAAATCCTGGTTGAGCGGCGTTTCGATGTAACCCGGCGCCAGTGCGTTGACCCGAATGCCGTAACGCGCCCATTCGAGAGCGAGACAGCGGGTCATGTGCTCGAGACCCGCCTTAGCCACTGCGTAGGGCAGAACCGCCCCGGCGACGCGATGCCCCAGGATCGACGTGACGTTGATGATGGCGCCCGGCTTGCCGGCCTGAACCAGCCGCTGAGCGGCTGCCTGGGCGACACGCCAGCAGCCCGACAGGTCGGTGCCCAGCACGCGGTCCCACTCGGCGGGCGACAGGTCGAGCGCCTTGCGGGTCAGGGTGACGCCCGCATTGCAAATAGCCACGTCGATCAGCCCACAGGCCTTGGACGCGGCCTCGAATCCGCTGGCCACGCTGGCGTCGTCGCATACGTCCATGACCTGGGGATGGGCCTTGCCCCCACCCGCGATGATGTCATGGGCGAGCTCTTCGAGTACTGCGAGGCGTCGCCCGGCCAGGACGACCGATGCGCCGCTGTCGGCCAGAAAACGTGAGAAATGTGCGCCCAGCCCGCCGGACGCCCCCGTGACCAGCGCGACCTTGCCGGCCAGATCAAAACGGCTCTTCATGGCTTCTCCGGAGTGATGAATGGATTCAGCCTGCGCCTTGGGCCGCGCGGCGATCCAGCGTGGCGTGCTTGATCTTCTTGGCGAGCGACCACTTGTGGACCTCGGTGGGGCCATCGTAGACCCGGAAGGCGCGGGTTTCACGAAACACCTGCTCGACCACGGAACCCTGCGACAGGCCCGCCCCGCCCATGACCTGCACGCACCGGTCGGCCACCCGGAACAGCGCCTCGGCCACGGATGCCTTGGTGAGGGAGCTTTCGGTGGTGGCCAGGCTGCCGGTATCGAGCTCGCCGGCACACCAGGCAATCAGCAGGGCCGCCTGATGCAGGTCGATCTGGTTATCGACCAGCTTGAAACCCACCCCTTCGTGATCGATGAGCAATTTTCCAAAGGCCTGCCGCTGTACGGCGTAATCGCAGGCGATTTCATGGGCGCGCACCGCCGAACCCAACCAGCGCATGCAATGCGACAGGCGCGCCGGCGAAAGGCGCACCTGAGCATAGCGGAACCCTTCGTGGATCTCGCCCAGCACATTGGCGGACGGTACGCGCAGGTCGCGCAGCGTAACCAGCGCATGACCGCCTGGCATGGAGTTGTCGATCGTGTGCACGACCTTGTCGAGGTGGATCTGGGGATGCGGAAGATCGACCAGGAACATCGTGGCCTGCACGCGGTCTCCGGTACCGGTTCGCGCCATGACGATCCCCACCTCTGCGCCGTGGGCGCCGGTAATGAAAATCTTGCGGCCATTGATGACCCAGTCGTCGCCGTCCTGGACCGCCGTGGTCTGCAGCATGCTGGGGTCTGAACCCGCCCCGCCCTTGTCCCAGGGTTCGGTCATGAAGAACGCAGAGCGTGCGCGCCCGGAGACGAGCTTGTCGAGAAAATGGCGCTTCTGGGCTTCGGTGGCCACCTTGCCCAGCAAATACATGTTGCCTTCATCGGGCGCCATGGTGTTGAGCGCCACCGGACCCAGCGGCGAGAGCCCGGAGCGCTGCAGCACCGCCGCCGTCTCCAGCTGCGTCATGTGCTGCCCATCGGCAAAAATGTGCGGGGTCATCAGCCCTTCGGCACGGGCCTTCTCGCGCAGTTCGAGCACCAAGTCTGCTTCGGGCTCGTGGCCCAGGCAACGCGGGTCGCGCTCATAGGGCACGACCACTTGACGCACAAACGCCTCGACACGCTCGCCTATGTCGCGGCTGCGATCGGAAGGATAAGGAATGAACATCATGAACGGAATCCTTTTGTACCGGAGGGATGACGATTGCAAAACACCCTATTTTGCCAGACCCAGTGCTTTCATGGTTTCGCCCATGCTGGCATCGCTCTTGGCCATGAATTCGGCGAAGTCCTTGCCACCGGCCCATTCGATGCCATAGCCCTGCTTGTTCATGAAGTCGCGGTATTCTTCGCTGTGATTGATTTTGTCGAGCACCTCGATGTATTTGGCCGTGATGTCATCGGGCAGCCCCTTGGGCGCGACGATGCCACGCCAGGCGCCCATCGTCCAGTCTGACCCGGTGAGGGCTTTCAGGGTGGGCACGTCGGGATACAGCGCGGCCGGGTTTTCGGCCATGACGGCCAGGGGCTTGGCCTTGCCGGAGTCGATCATGGAGCGCGCCTCGGGCAGCGAGACCGGCGCCACCTGCACGCCGCCGGCGACCAGTTCGAGCATGGCCGGCGCCGCACCATTGGACGGCACCCAGCGGATCAGGTTGGGTTGCAGGCCCATGCTGTTGAGCATGCCGGCCAGTGCGATCTGCCAGATCCCGCCTTCACCCGTGCCCGAGGCCTTGAGTTTGCCCGGTTCGGCCTTCGCGGCCTCGATGAGGTCTTCGAATTTCTTGTAGGGCGACTGGGTGCTGACGGTCACCCCCGATGGGTCGTAGTTCATGAGCGCCAGGGGGGTGTAGTCGTTGGGCGAGAGCTCGGTCAGGCCCATGTGATGCTGCATCGAGATCTCGACGGAGATCAGGCCGATGGTATAGCCGTCTGGCTTGCCCGACGCCATGGCCTGGTTGCCCACCACGCCGTTGCCGCCGGGCCGGTTGACTACGTTGACCGGAGTGCCGAGCTCTTTTTCCATCAGTGTACCGATGATGCGCGCGGTGGCGTCGGTACCCCCACCCGGCGACCAGGACAGGTACAGCGTGATGGGCCGATCGGGCCATGCCGCACTGGCCGAGGCCGAGATCATGGCCAGCGCAGTGGCTGCCGCCAGCTTGCCAAGAACGAATCGATTCATATGTCTGCTCCGTTGTTTATTAGACGATGTCATCGCGTTGCCGGCCGGCTCTTCAGGCGGCAACTGTATCAGCATAGCAACAAACGATGACGCTGGAAACAATATCGGTCAGACCAAAACCCATTTTTATATAAATGGCCGACCAGCTGCCCGGGCGCCTCTTTTGCCGCTTTGGCCCGGGCGGCATTGAACGGCTCAGGACGTCGCCCGCCCGCCGGATAGATCGAACACGGCGCCGGTGCTGAAACTGCACGAATCCGAGCATAGCCAGGCGACCAGTTCGGCCACCTCTTCGGGCTCGCCCAGCCGCCCCAGGGGGCTTTTGCCCACCATGGTGCGCACGTGTTCGGGCGTCATTTGCTCGAGCAGCTCGGTGCGAATGGCGGCCGGCGCCACGGCGTTGACCAATACCCCCGTACCGGCCAACTCTTTGCCCAGGGCCTTGGTCAGCGCAAGAATGCCCGCTTTCGAGGCACTGTAGGCCGAGGAATTGGGCGTGCCTTCCTTGCCGGCGATCGAAGCCATGTTGACGATGCGCCCGGCCCGGGCTTTGCGCATGTGCGGCACCACGGCATGGCAGACATGGAACATGCCCACCAGGTTCACCGACAGGATGCGCGCCCAGATCGCCGGATCGTAGTCGGCCAGCGGTACGGTCGGCCCCGCAAAACCCGCATTGTTGACGAGCAGATCGATCCGCCCGAAGCGGGCAAGCACCGCATCCGTCGCCGCCTGCACGGCGGCGAGATCGGCCACGTCGACCTGATAGGCCCGGCCATCCTGGGGGTCCGGGGCGATGTCCCAATTGCACGTAGTGGCGCCGGCCGCCTGCAGATAACGGCGTATCTCGGCGCCAATGCCCTTGCTGGCCCCGGTGACCACGGCCACCAGGCCGGAAAAATCATAATGCGCGTGTCTCGGAGCCGTGTCGGCAACTGGGCGTGTCATACGAGATCCATATCGAGAAATTAAACAGCGAAGATGTTAAAAAAGAGGGTTGTTCAGGGACAATTGTGTTCCCAGCCATTACACCACGAGGAGCCTCTTCCAGTGAATGCGATCGATCTATACCGCTGGATGCTGACCAGCCGCCTGTTGGAATCCGCCCTGGGCAGAAAAAACCCGCGCTGGTTTTCCACCGAAGGCGAAGAAGCCGCCATCGTCGGCAGCTTTGCAGAACTGCGTACCGGCGACATCGCAGTGCCCCACTACCGCGGGCCCTTCGTCGCCTACCTGATGCGCGGAGCGGACATGAAACGTCTGGCCTGCCAGGCCTTCGGCAAGGCCGATGGCTATGGCAAGGGGCGCTCCATGCCGTTCATCGGGCCCGCCCAGCTCGGGTTCATCCCCTGGGTGGCGGGCGATCTGGGCACTTCGCTGGGCATGGCCACGGGGGCGGCCCTGGCCCTGCAGCGGCAGGGCCAGGGGCACGTCTGTGTATGCAGCTTTGGCGATGGCACCTCGAACCGGGGCGATTTTCACGAAAACGTCAATACCGCCGCCCTCTGGAAGCTGCCCATCGTCTACGTCTGCCAGAACAACGGCTGGGCCATCTCGCAGGCGGCCCGCACGTACCTGCCCGCGCCGATCGTGGACCGTGCCCAAGGCTACGGCATTCCCGGGGTGGCGGTCGACGGCAACGACGTCGAGGCGGTTCAGGCCGCCGTCAGGCAAGCCATGGAACGGGCCCGGGAAGGGGCCGGCCCCACGCTAATCGAAGCGCGTACCTGGCGCAAGCATGGCCATTGGGCCAACGACAAGACTCCCTACCGCACTGCGATCGACCAGCCGGATCACCCGACGGATCCGCTCGAGCTCATGCACGAGCGGCTGATCGCACGAAAACTCGCGTCCGAGGCAGACCTCGAAGCCCTGTACAAGGACATCGAGGCGACCGTCGACCAGGCCGTCGAACGCGCCCTGGCCGGACCCGACGCCGGGCTGGCCGAGCTGGGCGCCGACGAAGTCTTTGCCACGGCGGCCAACGCCTGACGCCCCCCATTCATCACCGAGATCACTATGAATCAGGTCAAGACATCCCCTGCCGCGCAAGACGCGGCAGCGGCACGCCAGCCGCGCCTCACCTTTGCGCAGGCGGTACTGGAAGCCATCCGCACAGAAATGCAGGCGGATCCATCCATTTTCTACCTGGGGCAGGACGTGGGCGCGTTCGGCGGGGTCATGCAGGGCACCCAGGGCCTGCTCGACGAATTCGGGCCGCAACGCATTCTCGAGACCCCGATCAGCGAGTCATCGATGACCGGGCTCGGGCTGGGCGCGTCGCTGCTGGGCTGCAAGCCCATCGTCGAGCTCAGTTTCGGCGAGTTCCTGCCTGCCGCCATGAACCAGCTCATCAATCAGGCGCCCAATCTACACTATCTAAGCGCCGGCGCCGTCACGCCCAGCGCGGTCATCCGTACCCGCATGGGAGACGGCCCCTACGGCGGCCATCCACAAGACTATTCCGTCTGGTTCTGTCACGTGCCGGGCATCAAGGTGGTCATGCCGGCGACCCCGTCCGATGCCTACGGGCTCATGCGGGCAGCCATCCAGGACCCGGCCCCGGTGCTGTTCATCGAATCCATGTCCCTGTCCCACGGGCGGCGGGAAGTCGTCGACCTGGATGCCCCCGCCCTGCCCATCGGGCCCGCCGAGGTGGCTCGACGTGGTCATGATCTCACCCTGGTTGCGTACGGCTCGCAGCTGCCCCATGCCTTGCGCGCGGCAGAGCGCGCAGCCGAACAGGGCATCGAGGTCGAGGTCGTCAACTTGCGCTCGCTTCTGCCCTGGGACGAGGACACGGTGATCGAATCGGTGCGCAAGACCGGCCGCCTGCTGACCGTGCACGAGGCCTGGAAGGCCTTTGGCCATGGCGCCGAGGTCATCGCACGGGTACTCGAAGTCCTGGGTGCCGAAAACCGGCCGGTGCAGATTGCCCGCGTGGGCGCCAAGCCGATCCCCATCCCGACCGGGCCCGTGCGCAAACTGGTGCTGCCCAGCCTGGACGAAATCCTGGCGGCCATCCACCACTGTGCCAACCTGGGCGCCCGCACAGCCTGACACCCGGAGCCCGACATGGACAAGGTTTTCAATCACTGCCCGGTCGCCCGCGAGTACAAGCTGGGCGGCATGCAAAAATTCGTGGCCGAGCGGCTGGTGGCCAGCCAGCACGACACGGCCAGCGTCACAGCCATGGCCGAGATCCCCGCGCAACCGCTGCTGGCCGCCCAGCAACGCAGCCGGGCACAGGGCCTGGCCAGCAGCCTGACGCATCACATGATCCATCTGGTGGCGCGCTGCCTGGCGCAGTACCCCCGGCTCAATGGCGTGCTGCACGAGGGCATGGTCTACGAATACGCGCAAGTCAACGTAGCCCTGGCCATTGCCATGCCCAACGGCGACCTGCAAACAGTGGTCATCCGCGAAGCCGACCATAAAAGCCTCGCGGATATCGTCCGGGAAACCGACGCCCTGGTCGCCGCCGCACGCGCCGGCAAGACCACGCTCGAGCACGTGCGCGGCGGCACTTTCACGATCAGCAATTACGGCAGCCTGCAGTACACGACCTGGGCCACCCCCATCATCGCACCGGGGCAATCCGGCGTCCTGGGCATGGGGCGCACCCGCCCGGCGCTGGTGGCCGACGACAGCGAACAAGGCTGGCACGTCGCGCCTATCCTGCCCGTTTCCTTCACCTACGACCATCGCATCATCAATGGCGTGCCCGCGGGCCAGTTCCTCGAAGACCTGGCCCAGCGCATCCAACAACTCGACACGGAGAACCCTCAATGAGCAGCCCCCTGACCATCAGCGTCCCTGAACTGGCCAACGATTTCCAATCCGGCACCCTGGTGGCCTGGCGCAAGGCCGTAGGCGATACGGTACAGCCGGGCGACGTCGTGGCCGAGATCATGACCGACAAGGTCAACATGGAAATCGAATCGCCCCATGCGGGCACCGTGAAAACCCTGCTGGTCGAAGTCGACGACGCGGTGGACGTCGGCCAGGACATCATGACCCTCGAGTAAGAAAGCCCCGGCCCCCTGATCCGACTGGCCGCCATCGGCTGCGGCCAGCCACGGCGTCCCTCCACGGCATCCCTATTTATGCACCGCAACCGGGCGCCGCTTTGTGATGCACCGCCAGCCATATCGTGGGCCCATCCGGGGCCGTGCGCTCGACACGATGCCGGCATGCCCGCGGCAGCCAGCAATGATCCCCGGGCGCCAGCGTACGCGGCGCGGCCTCGCCTTCGAGGCGCAGAACCGCCTCGCCGCGCAGCACCAGTACCCACTCGTCCCAATCCTGGTCATACCAGAATCCCGGCGGGCTGGCCTGGCCATGCGACACGATGCGCTCGATGCGCAGGCCCGGCACGCAGAGCAGGTCCTGAAAAGACTCCGACGCCGTATCGGCGGGCCAGTCGGCAAAAAAATTGACAGGCATATCCATGGAAACCCTGACTCAAGGATGAATGGTTCCAAAGTAAGATAGGTCGACCCTATGGTACCTAACCTAAGGCTTTGGCATCCATAATGTACAAAGGTTTCAGCAGGTTTGCCTTCTCTTCAGGAAAACGCGGTTCGCGTGCCCTGCGGTTCATCGTCCCGCTCATCTTGCTAGTCGCCTTCTGGCAGGCCGTGGTCACCCTTTTTCAAGTCAGTCCCAGGGTCTTCCCCGACGTTCCCATGGTGGCCAAGGCCGGCTGGCAGGCCTGGTCCGATGGCTCGCTGCTGGCCCACACGGCCGCCAGCCTCTGGCGTATTGCCGTGGGCGCCACCCTGGCCCTGGTCACGGCCATCCCGCTGGGCATTCTCATGGGCATCAACAAGGGGGTGTCCAGTTTCCTGACCCCCCTGCTGCGGTTCTTTTCGGCCCTGGCCGGCATCGCCTGGATCCCCATCGCCACCTTATGGTTCGGCTACGGCTTCGGCGCCATCACCTTCATCATTTTCAATGCGGTGTTCTTCATCGTCGTCTACAACACCTTGTTGGGCGTATCGACCATCCCCATGCAGCTGCGCCATGCAGCGGCGTCCCTCGGGGCCAGCCGTACACAGATGCTGTTCCAGGTCCTACTGCCCGGCGCCCTGGCCAACATCGTGATGGGCATCCGTACCGGCATGGGCTTTGCCTGGCGCGGCCTGATCGCGGCTGAAATCATCGCCACCAACCTGGGGCTCGGCTACATGCTTTTTCTGGCGCGCGACTTCTATCGGACAGAAGTCATCGTCTTCACCATGATCATCATCGGCCTGATCTGGCTGGCGCTCGACAGCCTGCTTCTGGCCCCCCTGGAGCGGGCCACAGTCGAACGCTGGGGGATGGTGCAAAAATCATGAACTGGCTGCAATCCCTATCAGACCGGTATGCCCATTGGGCAACGCGTCATCCATTCCTGGCTACGCTGGCGCCCTTTGCCCTGCTCGTTTTCCTTTGGCAGCTGGTCGTCTGGGCCGACATGTTTCCGCGCGTGTTCCTGCCTGGGCCCGCCGATGTCGTCGCGCGCGCGGGCGAACTGGTCTACAAGGGCATCCTCACCGGCTACCTGTCCGACAGTCTGGTGCGTCTGGCCGTTGGCGCAACCGCCGGGGTCGCCGTCGCCATTCCACTGGGGGTGCTGATCGGGCTGAACCGCACGGCGCACTGGCTGTGCTGGCCGGTCCTGCTGTTCTTCCAGGCGATCGGTGACATCGCGTGGCTGCCCATCCTGCTCGTCTGGTTCGGTTTCGGGCTCAAGACGATCACGTTCGTGCTGGTCTATACCGTGCTGTTTCCCGTCGCCATGAACACCGTCCTGGGCGTGCGCTCGGTTCCAGAGCAGTTACTGCGCGCCGCGCGCAGCCTGGGCGCATCGCGCAGTCGCGTGCTGTTCGAGGTCATTCTGCCGGGTGCCCTGCCCAACATCATGACCGGCATCCGAAACGGGCTGGCATTCGGCTGGCGCGCCCTGATCGCCGCCGAGATCATCGTCGGCACCAGCGGCATCGGCTTTCTCATGTTCGATTCGCGCCGCGCCGGGTCGGTCGAGGCCATTCTGGTCGGGCTGGTGGTGCTGGGGGTTCTCTGGTATATCGTCGATGGCTGGATACTGGCGCCCATCGAACGGCTCACAGGCCAACGCTGGGGCCTGGTAACACAAGAATGACTCAGGCTGGCATGAAAAATCTCATTCTCGAATCCTTGTCCAAGACCTATTCCGATGCCTATCGCGGCGAGGATTTCGTGGCGGTGAGCGACGTCTCCCTGGAAGTCCAGGCAGGCGATTTCGTCTCGGTCGTGGGCCCTTCCGGCTGTGGGAAATCCACCATCCTCAACATGATCGCCGGCTTTCTCCAGCCTACCCGCGGCCGGGTGCTCGTCGGGGGCCAGGAAGTCAAGGGGCCGGGGCCGGACCGCGGCGTCGTGTTCCAGTCACACGCCCTGTTTCCCTGGAAAACGGTCGCCGACAACGTCACGTTCGGGCCCAAGATGCGCGGCGTACGGCGGGGCGAACGCCAGAAGATCGCCGACGAATACCTGGCCCTGGCCGGCCTGTCGCACGCCGCCGCCCTGTACCCCAACGAACTCTCGGGGGGCATGCAGCAGCGTGTGGGTGTCGTGCGGGCACTGGCCAACAACCCCGACGTCCTGCTGATGGACGAGCCTTTCGCCAGCGTGGACGCGCAGACGCGCATGACGCTCCAGGAAGAACTCACGCGTATCTGGGAAGAGCGCCGTACCACGGTGATCTTCATCACGCACGACGTCTCCGAGGCCGTCTTTCTGGCCAATCGCGTGGTCGTGCTGTCCAAGGGCCGGATCATGGACGAGGTCCTGGTCGATATCGGCCGGCCCCGCTCGTGGGACCTGCTCAACGAAGATGAAAACTTCAAGGCCCTGGTGAACCAGGTGCTTCAACTGGTGCGGACGGCCTGACATGATCCGCGCCCTGCTTCACTCGACCCGTGGCAGAATCGTCCTGTTGGCGATCCTGGCCATGTTGTTGTGGCAGGTGTGGCTCAGCATGGCATCCATCTGGAAAGTCGGCGACCAGTTTGCACTCGATGCGCGGCGCGTCGACGTCCTGGTCACGCTGCGCTTTCCCCCAGAGCGCTTCCATATTCAGAAATTTCAAGAGTTCGGGCGTGTGTCCGGCGCAGCCGGCACGACCGTTCAGGTGCGAGGCGTGCCCCCAGACCGGCTGACACAACTCGCACGCCCCTTTTGGGTGGCCAAAGTGGAACCCATCAAACAAGGAGACAAACCATGAAACTCAAGCATATCGGCAGCCTGGCCGTGGCCATCGCCATGGCCATTCCCATCGCTGCCAACGCTCAGGATGATCTCGTCAAGATGCGCGCCGGCATGGTCTCGGGCATCGACCAGATTGCCCTGCCTATTGCCCAGGAAAAAGGCTTCTTTGAAAAGCACGGCCTGGATGTCACCATTGCCGAACCATTCGCCACCGGTGTCGACCTGCTCAACGCCCTGCAGAGCGGCGTGGTGGAAACTGCGCAGGTCGGCGTTCCCATGATCGGCGCCGTGGTCCGCGGCATGGATCTCGTCGCCTTTGGCAACTACAGCGGCAGCGCGGCCCAGTTGGGCTCGGACACGACCCTGGCCGTCGTGGCCCGCGAAGGCTCGGGCATCGATCCCAAAGACCTGACCACGATCAAGGGCAAAAAGATCGCCACCTCGTTTGGTTCGATCAACCACCTGCACATACTGGCGCTGATCGAGGCGGCCGGCCTGGACATCAAAGACGTGGATCTGGTCAGCACCCCGCCACCCGACATGACCGTGGCCCTGCTGACCAAAGGCATCGATGCGTTCGACACCTGGGATCCCTGGCCTATCATTGCCCTGAAAGACGTCCCGGGCGCCTACCAGGTCGTACGGGGCGGCAATTTCATTTCATACCTGGGCTTTAACGTCGCCATGCGGGACTGGCTCGAGAACAACGGCGAGACGGCCGAGAAATTCCTGGCGGCGCTTTCCGAAGCCGACCAGTGGATGCGCGCAAATCCAGAAGAAGCGGCGCAGGTCGCCACCCGCTGGGTCCCGGGCCTGGATCCGGCCGTGGCCCAGGAGGCCATGAAATACAACGTCCAGCAAACAGACCGGCGGCTCTCGGCCAACAACTACAAGGCTCTGGACGATGCCGTGGCCACCCTGCACCGGCTCAAGTTCGTGGAAAGCGACTTCGACGTGAACAAGCACATGGATTCCACGCATATCGTCAAGGTCATGAACCAACAGCCCGGGCTGTTTTCCGATCTTCCGAAGATCTCTGACGATGCCCTGATCGGCGACGGTTTCGTGTACATCCGCAAGGCCGATTGAAACCCCTCCCCTCGCCTCAGCCATGAAACGCCCCTTCGGGGGCGTTTCTATTGGGCGATGCCACCACTCATGACCATCAGGCCGCCATAGGGCAGGCAACTGGGAAGCCATTGCTCCACATAAGGGGCAGCCGGATGCGCCGATGGCCAGAAGATAGCGTGACGCAGACGTAAATCCCGCACATTCAGGCCATCGAACCCCGCGGCAAATTCATCGGGTGACAGCCACACGGCGCCACGATACGACTCGCTGCCCCCCTCACGGCCTTTCTCGCGCCAGAGCAAGCTATGCCGGTTGAGCATGCCGATGGCGAAACGCCCGCGCGTCACCCGCACCATCTGGGCCACCGCCCGACGCCAGTGGGTCGTGAAACAAAGAGCCGCAATCGACCAGACGTAGTCGAAGCTGGCACCGGGAAACGGCAGATCGAGCGCATCGGCCTGTACATAGAGCGCGCGGGGATCCCGGCTACGCGCATAATCCAGCGCATCGGCGCTGAGGTCCGCGCCGGTCACGTGCAGACCCGCACGCAATGCCAGCTGACGGGTAAACCAGCCAGTACCGCAACCCACATCCAACAAGCGGCCTTCTTCGGGAAAACCGAGTTCCCGAAGCATAAGGCGGTATTCAGCCTGACCGATCCAGCGCCCTTTCGGGCTGTCATACCAGGCATCGTACGCGGCCGGATTCCAGGCAAACGACATAAGTGACATCCTTCAGCACAAGATCGTGCCATGGACGCACGCAAACCTCGCGCAAAAGAACAAGGGCCTACAGAGAAAGCGCTGTAAGACCTTGATAATGCTGGTCGGGACGGCGGGATTCGAACTCGC
>NZ_JBAYTI010000020.1:0-49078 GCF_041675725.1 Castellaniella sp.
AGAACATTGCCCTGGCGCTGGGCATCAAGCTGGTGTTCCTGGTGCTGACGGTGGTCGGCCTGGGCACCATGTGGATGGCGGTATTCGCCGACGTCGGCGCCAGCCTGCTGGTGGTCGCCAACGGCTTGCGCCTACTGCGCACCCCGCGCACGGCCTGAGCCGCCAACGGACCGGCCGTGGCCACGGCCACGCGGCCTGCCCGACGGCATCAGCGCTCGAGCGCGGCCACAGCCGGCAGGGTCCGGCCTTCGAGGAACTCCAGAAACGCCCCACCGCCGGTGGAAATATAGCTGATGCGCGGCGTGATGCCAAAATGCGCGATGGCGGCCAGGGTATCGCCGCCACCGGCAATGGAAAAGGCATCGGCTTCGGCAATCGCCTGCGCCAGCACCCGGGTACCGTTGGAAAATGCCTCGAACTCGAAGACGCCGACCGGGCCATTCCAGACGATGGTGCCCGCCGCATGCAACAGGCGGGCCAGCTTGGCCGCGGTGCGCGGGCCGATATCGAGAATCATGTCCTCGGGGGCCACCTCGGCAGCAGCCTTCACCGTGGCGGGCGCATCGGCCGCAAACGCAGGCGCCACGACGACGTCGTCCGGAATCGGCACCTGCACCCCGCGCGCCTGCATGGCGTTCATGACGGCGCGCGCCTGTTCGACCTGATCGGGTTCGGCCAAAGAGCGACCAATCGGCAAACCAGCCGCCAGCATGAAGGTGTTGGCGATGCCCCCGCCGACGATCAGCTGATCGACCCGGGCCGCGAACGACTGCAGGATGGACAACTTGGTGGACACTTTGGAGCCGCCCACAATGGCAATCAAGGGCCGGCGCGGATCGTCCAGGGCACGCCCCAGCGCATCGAGCTCGGCGGCCAGCAAAGGCCCCGCACAGGCCACGGGCGCCATGCGCGCCAGGCCGTCGGTGGTGGCCTCGGAACGATGCGCCGTGCCGAAGGCATCATTCACGTACACATCGCACAGGGCGGCCATGCGCCGTACGAGTTCGGGGTCGTTGCTCTTCTCGCCCCGGTTGCTGCGGCAGTTCTCGAGAAGCACGACTTCACCCGGCGCGACCTGCACCCCATCCACCCAATCGGCGACCAGGCGCACCGGCTGGGCAAGCAGCTCGGCAAGCCGCTGGGCGACCGGCAACAAGCTGTCTTCCGGACGGACCTGCCCTTCTTTGGGGCGCCCCAGGTGCGACGTCACCATGACGGCGGCCCCCGCCTGCAGGGCGAGCCGGATCGCCGGCACGGACGCGCGCACGCGCGTATCGTCGCGGATCTGCCCACCATCCAGCGGTACGTTGAGATCGGAGCGGATGAAAACGCGCTGGCCCTGCAAGGCCGTGCTGCGCGCCAGATCGGATAACAGGGCAATGGCCATGCGAGCGCCTCCTGGTGACACGAAACAAGGGCGGGTTGCCCCGCCCGTACAAACGGCTGGCGACAGTGACGGAATGTCTTACTGGGCGGCCATCAGGGCCACCGTGGTATCCAGCATGCGGTTCGAGAAGCCCCATTCATTGTCATACCAGGAAGACACCTTGACCAACGAGCCGGACACCTTCGTGAGCGCGGCATCCACCGTGCTGGAGGCCGGATCGTGATTGAAGTCGATCGACACCAGGGGTTCGGTGGTATAGGCCAGAATCCCCTTGAGCGGGCCTTGGGCCGCCGCCTCGAGGATGCCGTTGACTTCTTCGACGGATGTTTCACGACTGGCCACGAACGTCAGATCGACAATGGAGACGTTGATGGTGGGCACCCGGATGGCATACCCGTCGAGCTTGCCATTGAGTTCGGGCAGGACCAGGCCAACCGCCGAGGCGGCCCCGGTTTTCGTGGGAATCATGCTCTGCGTGGCCGAACGCGCCCGCCGCAAGTCTGAATGATAGACGTCGGTGAGCACCTGATCGTTGGTATAGGCGTGCACCGTGGTCATCAGCCCGGTGACCACGCCCAACTGCTGATGCAGCGGGTACACCAGCGGGGCCAGGCAGTTGGTGGTGCAGGATGCATTCGAAATCACCGTATCGGAGGCCTTGAGCACCTGATGGTTGACCCCGTACACGATCGTGGCATCGACGTCTTTGCCGCCAGGCGCCGAGATGATCACCTTTTTCGCCCCGCCTTTCAGGTGGGCCGAGGCTTTTTCCTTGGATGCGAACAGACCCGTGCATTCGAGCACGACATCCACACCGAGCTCGCCCCAGGGCAGCTCGGCTGGGTTGCGCTCGGCCAGGACGCGAATGCGATCCCCATTGACCACCATGAAGTCGCCATCGACCTCGACCGTACCCGGGAAGCGGCCATGCGCCGTATCGTGGCGTGTCAGATGGGCGTTGGTGTCGGGATTGCCCAGGTCATTGATCGCCACGATCTGGATGTCGTGCTGCTTGCCGTCTTCGTAGTGCGCCCGCAGGATGTTGCGGCCTATGCGGCCGTAGCCATTGATGGCAACGCGTATCGTCATGAGAAATCTCCTTGTAAAAGCTGTTCGGCGGTGGCGGCCACGTGTTCGGCCGTCAGCCCGAAATGTTTGAACAATTGCCCCGCAGGCGCGGACTCGCCAAACGTGTCCAGGCCCACCACGGCGCCGTGGGCCCCGACATACTTGTACCAGCCTGCCGTCACACCGGCCTCTATGGCCACGCGCGGCAGGTGGGCGGGCAGCACGGCCGTGCGCCAGCTGGCAGGCTGCGCATCGAATACCTGGGTGCAGGGGATGGACACCACGCGTGTGGCCGTACCCCGCTGCGCCAGCAGATCCTGGGCCTGCAGGGCGAGTTCGACCTCGGATCCCGTCGCGATCAGCACGGCGCGCGCGCCTGCCATGTCGCGCAGCACGTAGCCACCGCGCGCGATGGCCTGGGTGGTGTCGGCGTCGCGCGCGACGAAGGGCAAATTCTGGCGCGACAGCAACAAGGCGGTGGGGCCGCCATCGTGCACGGCCAGGCCGAGGCTGGCTGGACGAGCCAGCGCGCAGCGCCAGGCCACGGCCGTTTCCGTGGTGTCGCAAGGGCGCCAGACATGCAGGTTGGGGATCAGGCGCAGGCTGGCCGCCTGTTCGACCGGCTGATGGGTCGGGCCATCTTCGCCCACGCCAATGGAGTCGTGGGTAAACACATGCACCACCCGCTGCCTCATGAGGGCCGCCATGCGCAGCGCGTTGCGGGAATAGTCGGAAAAGGTGAGGAAAGTGCCGCCAAAAGGCAAAAAGCCACCATGCAGGGCGATGCCGTTCATGATGGCCGCCATGCCGAATTCACGCACCCCGTAATTGATGTGCCGCCCCGCCTGCAGGCCGGTCGGCGTGCGTCGCAGTGGCACCACCCCCGGCCAGTCGGTGAAATTGGATCCTGTCAGGTCGGCCGAACCGCCCAGGAGTTCCGGCAGGATGTCGGCAAACGCGGCAATCGATTGCTGCGAGGCCTTGCGGCTGGCGATGGATTCGGCCCGATCCTGCGTGGTGCGTATCCAATCGGCGGCCCGCCGTTCGAAATCGGTGGGCAATTCGCCGGCCATGCGCCGACACAGCTCGGCGGCCAGACGCGGATGGTCGGCGGCATATTGGTCGAAGCGCGCCTGCCACTCGGACTGCAGCTCGGCGCCCCGGCGCCGGCCATCCCAATATTCGTAGACTTCCCGGGGCATCTCGAAGGGCGGCAGCGTCCAGCCCAGGGCCTTGCGGGCCGCCATGATTTCTTCCGCCCCCAGCGGCGCCCCATGGATTTTTTCGGACCCCGCCTTGTTGGGCGCGCCTTTGCCGATCACGGTCCGGCAGCAGATCAGCGTGGGGCCGCGGTCGGCCTCGGCGTGTACACGCGCCTGGGTGATGGCGGCTTCAATGGCGGCCATGTCATGCCCGTCGACATCCCGCAGCACATTCCAGCCATAGGCTTCGAAACGATCCGGCGTGTTGTCGGCAAACCAGGACTGAACCTGCCCATCGATGGAGATGCCGTTGTCGTCGTAGAAGACGATGAGGCGCGACAACCCCAGAGTGCCCGCCAGCGAACAGGCCTCGTGGGAGATGCCTTCCATGAGACAGCCGTCACCCACGAAGGCCCAGGTCAGGTGATCGATGATGGCGTGCCCCGGACGATTGAATTCCCGGGCCAACAGCGCTTCGGCGAGCGCCATGCCGACCGCATTGGCCAGCCCCTGGCCCAATGGGCCGGTCGTGGTCTCGACACCGGGCGTGATCCCGACTTCGGGGTGCCCCGGGGTGCGGGAATTCAATTGGCGGAAATTGCGCAGCTCGGACATGGACAGGTTGTATCCTGTCAGGTGCAGCAAGGCATACAACAGCATCGAGCCATGGCCGTTCGAGAGCACGAAACGGTCGCGGTTCACCCAGGCGGGGTCCGACGGATTGTGGCTCAGGTGCCTGGTGAACAGCACGTGGGCGATGTCGGCCATGCCCATCGGGGCCCCCGGGTGTCCGGAGTTGGCTTGCTGGACGGCATCCATGGCCAGGATACGAATGGCATGCGCCATGGAAGGATCAGGGGCAGACAAAACGCTCATGAGGGCTCGATGACCCGCCAGCCCACGAGGGCATGGCCAGGCAGTTTTCAAGTGGCAAATCCCCTTATTTTAACAGTTTGGCGCCGGTGATTTAATATGGGCGTCCTGAACTTCGGATCCCCATGAGCACGCCGCGATTCTTCTACCCTGCCCCGCTGGCGGGCCAGACGCACTTGGCCCTGCCGCAGGCCCTGGCGCACCACGCGCAGCGCGTGCTGCGGCTCGAACCGGGCCAGCACGTGGTCCTGTTCGACGGCCTGGGGGGCGAATACCCGGGGGTCCTGCGCGGCCCGGCAGCCCGGCCAAGCGTACAGCTGGGCGCCCACGAGCCCACCGAGCGCGAGCTCGCCGGGCATCTGGTGCTGCTGCAGGGCCTGGCCAGCGGCGACAAGATGGACTGGATCCTCGAAAAGGCGGTGGAACTCGGCGTGAGCGAGCTGCAGCCCATTGCCGCCGAACGCAGCGTCCTGCGCCTGGAAGGCGGGCGCCTGGACAAGCGCATGGCCCGCTGGCAAGCCATCGTGCAATCAGCCAGCGAGCAATGCGGGCGCAATCGCTTGATGCGGGTACACCGCCCTGCCCGCCTGGCGGCCGCACTGCCGCTGCTGCACGGGCATACACTGTTCTGCCATCCAGAAGCGGGGCCGAAGCTCCCCGAGGCGCTGTGCGGCGCGGGCGCGCGCCTGAATCTGCTGGTGGGCCCCGAAGGCGGCTGGTCGACCCAAGAACAGGCCCTGGCGCGGCAGCACGGCTCGCACGCGGCGCAGTTCGGGCCGCGCATCCTGCGCACAGAAACCGCAGGGCTGGCGCTGGTCGTCGCGTGCACTACCCTGCTGGGCTGGTGAATCAGCGGGCCAGGCCCCACGCCAGGCCTTGCCGCGGCGCGGCCTGGCCCACCGGTGGGCGATGTCAGTCGCCGCGCCCCGAGTAAGGCGTCGGGTCGACCCCTGGTTCGGGTTCCGGGTGCGCCCCCGCATGCTGGATGGCATAGGCAAAGCGGCGTTCGTTGTTGGCAGCGAATTCGACCACGTCATCGCAGACGCTCTGGATGGCCTGCGCGTCTTCGGCCAGGGCGGGATCCCCCGAATGCAGATGCCGAAACCAAAGGAACAGCCCTTCTTTCTGGTCGAGCAAGGTATCGCACAGGCCATCGTAAAAAGCATCGAGATCCCCGCCGAAGAACTCGGGATAGTCGATTGCCTTGACGACCGCCCGCAACACGGCCGAGCGATTGCGGGCCCGGTCGCAATCGACGACCAGTGCAGTCAGACCGGATTCGGCTGCGGCGGCCAGCGCAGCATTTTCGCTGATGGACTCAGCGTCGACCCTGCCTTGCATGGGTGCATTTTTTGTCTGGGCCGGACTCATGCGGACCACTCCTTGAAAAAAGCGATCACTTCTTCAGCGTGATTCATGCTGTCGGACCTGCCCAGTTCGATCAGGCTGCGTGTGTAGCCGGGCTCGAACAACAGGTAGGATACCAAGGCCCCTCCCCCTGACTCCAGCTTGCGCGGCGAAACACCCAGCACCCGAAACAAGGTACGCACGGCCCGCGGCAGTTCGTCGAGGTGCTCCAGCGCGATCTCGTCGAGAGAGCGACTGGGTGCGATCATCAGGGTATGGATGGGACGCAATGTCTGGCTTTTTAATCCATTTGCGGGGATTCGTGCAAGCAGCCCATTGATTCGCTGCATGCGCTCCATGTCCAATGCGACCCCGTCGAGGAAAATGTTCGACAGCGTATGGCCGGCAATCTGCGCAAAACTTGGATAGGACGGATCGAGTTCGTGGTTCTCGGGGCCTGCGCGGCCCTGGTCGTTGGTGCCTATGACGAAGACCCGCTCGGCACCCAGGTGGATCGCAGGGCTGATCGGTGCCAGCTGGCGCATGGAGCCATCACCACACCACAGGGTGCGGCCTTGGGTCAGCAAGGCCCGGGCCGGGAATACGAAGGGGATGGCGCTGGACGCCAGCAGGTGGTCCACCCCGATGGAACAGGCCACGGCCCGTCGCAACGTACGCGTCCAGGGCTGAATGGCCCGACGCGACTGGTAGAAGGTCAGGTGCTCGCCGGAGGTGTAGTCGGTAGCGGTGATGGCCAGCGCGGCCAGGTGCCGGCTGGCCAGGTTGCCCTTGAGGCGCGAGAAGTTGAGCGTGCGGGCCAGCAGGTCTGCCAGCGGCTGGTTGTTCAGCAGGGAATGCGGCGCCCTGTGGGACAGCTGCGGGCGGATCCACCCCAGAGCGAACATGCCCAGCCATTGCAGCCCGGTATGCGACAGGCGCGGGATGTCGGCGTAATAAATGTCGCCCGTATGCAGGGATTGCCACAGGGCGACCAGATGATCGACGGCCTGGTGGGGCTCGTGGGCCCGGCAGGCCAGAGCAGCCGCATTGATGGCGCCTGCCGAGGTGCCGCAGATGATGTCGAATGGGTTGACGGCATCGGGCCGGCGTTCCGGATCAAGCAGTTGCATGACCCCGGACAGCACGCCGGCCTGATAGGCCGCCCGGGCGCCCCCGCCCGTGAGCACCAGGCCGGTGGTGCCATTGCGGCGCACGGATCCGCCCGGATCAGGGGTGTCGTGGCTTGTTGGCATCGACCACGGTCAGTGCGGTCATGTTGACGATACGGCGCACGGTGGAGCTGGATGTGAGAATATGCGCCGGCGCATTCGCCCCCAACAGGAACGGGCCTACGGCCACGTTGCCGCCGGCGGCCGTCTTGAGCAGGTTGTAGGCGATATTGCCGGCATCCACACTGGGGCAGATCAGCAGGTTGGCCTCGCCCTTGAGCGTCGTGCTGGGCAGGATGCGGCTGCGCAGCTCGGGGTCGAGGGCGCAATCGCCATGCATCTCGCCATCGATCTCCAGCTCGGGATCGCGCGCCCGGATCAACGCCAGCGCCGCCTTCATCTTTTCGCCCGAAGACGAACTGCCCGTGCCGAAATTCGAACGGGACAACAACGCCACCTTGGGTTCCATGTTCAGCCGACGCAACTCCTCGGCTGCCATCAGCGTGATCTCGGCGAGCTGTTCGGCGTCGGGATTGTCGTTGACATGGGTATCGGCCAGCGCAAGCGTGCGCTCTTCGAGCAGCAGAATATTCATCGCCCCATAGGAGCACGCACCAGGCTGCAGGCCCAGCACTTCGTCGATGAACCGCAGATGATTGCCGTACGAGCCCACGGTACCGCAGATCAGGCCATCGGCATCGCCCAGGCGCACCATCATTGCGCCGATCAGGGTCAGCCGGCGGCGCATCTCGACCCGCGCCATTTCGCGGGTGATGCCGCGCCGGCACATGAGTTCCCAGTAGGTGGTCCAGTACTGATGGAAACGCTCATCGTGCTCTGGATTGGTGACGTCGACGTCCACACCCAGCCGAATGCGCAGGCCCAGGCGTTCGATACGCGTGGCGAGAACCGAAGGCCGGCCGATCAGTATGGGCCGGGCCAGCCGTTCATCGACCACGATCTGTACCGCACGCAGCACCCGTTCGTCTTCGCCCTCGGCAAAGGCGATGCGGGACCGCCCCCCTTCGCGGACCATCGACCGGGCGGCCGAGAACAGCGGCTTCATGAACGCACCCGAGTGATAAACGAACTGCTCGAGCTGGCCCGTATAGTTTTCGAAGTCGAGAATGGGGCGCGTGGCGACGCCTTCGTCCATGGCCGCCTTGGCCACCGCCGGCGAGATGCGGGTGATGAGGCGCGAATCGAATGGCTTGGGAATGAAGTATTCGGGCCCGAAGGAGACGTCGCTCAGGCCGTAGGCTGCGGCCACGACTTCATTCTGCTCTTCGCGGGCCAGGCCGCAGATAGCCTGTACCGCCGCCCTTTCCATGCCCCGCGTGATCGTGGTGGCGCCGACATCGAGCGCACCACGGAAGATGTAGGGGAAACACAGTACGTTGTTGACTTGGTTGGGGAAATCGGAGCGTCCGGTGGCCAGCACCGCATCCGGACGAACCGCCAGTGCATCGGCAGGCAGGATTTCCGGGTTCGGATTGGCCAGCGCCAGGATCAATGGCCGCTCGGCCATTTTTTCGACCATGGCCGGCTTGAGCACCCCCCCGGCGGACAGGCCGAGGAAAACGTCGGCCCCGCCAATGAGGTCATCCAGCGTGCGGGCATCCGTCTTCTGGGCAAAGCGGGATTTTTTTTCGTCCATCAACTCGCGCCGCCCCTGGTAGACGACGCCCTCGATGTCGGACACCCAGATGTGCGCCAGGGGCAGGCCCATGTCTACCATCAGGTCGAGACAGGCCAGCGCCGCCGCGCCCGCCCCCGAGACCACCACCTTGACCTGGGCAATGTCCTTGCCGACGACCTGCAGACCGTTGATGAAGGCCGCCGTGACGCAGATGGCCGTGCCATGCTGATCGTCGTGGAACACCGGAATGTTCATGCGCTCGCGCAATTTCTTCTCGATGTAGAAGCACTCGGGCGCCTTGATGTCTTCGAGGTTGATGCCGCCAAAGGTGGGCTCCAGCCCGGCAATGATGTCTACCAGGCGGTCGGGGTCCTGCTCGCTGATTTCGATGTCGAAGACATCCAGGCCCGAAAACCGCTTGAAGAGGACGGCCTTGCCTTCCATGACGGGCTTGGCGGCGAGGGCACCGATATTGCCCAGGCCCAGCACGGCGGTGCCGTTGGTGATCACCCCCACCAGGTTGCCACGCCCGGTATAGCGAAATGCATTGTGCGGATCGGCCACGATTTCGTCGCAGGCGGCGGCCACGCCCGGAGAGTACGCCAGCGCCAGGTCGCGCTGGTTGGACAGCTGTTTAGTGGGAATCACCGAGATTTTCCCGGGGCGGCCGTGCTCGTGATATTCGAGCGCCGCAGCACGCAGAGATTCATCCATGAAAGCATGCCTTTTTAAAGTGAGCATGCCCGGGCAAAGCCCGAGCATGACAGTGGAGGATGTTTCATTCTAGCCGCTCGCAGGCGCTACGACCACGCCGGCCGCGCGTTGTGGCGGCCGGGATTCAGGACGGGCGCGCAAAGCGCTGGCCTGGCCGCGGAAACAGGCCATCCGGGTCGAACAGCTGCTTGACGACGTCGTCGACCTCGCGCCACGCGGCAGCCGCCTCTGGGCGCTGACCATAACGCTCACCGTAGGGCCGCCCCAAAGGCTGCCCCAGGCGTTCGTCGAACACCAGCCATTCGACCCAGCCCAGTTCGCCCGCGTGCCCAAGCAACAGTTGCGCCAGATTGATGCTGCAGCCATCGGCCGGTCGCAGCGCATCGAGACGGTAGCCGCCCTCCCAGAAAGGGCTGGCGGCGGATGCCTGGGAGACCGAGGCCGCCAGCTCGAACAAACGGGGCACCATGGACTGCACCCGGAGATTGTCCAGCGGTTTCTGGTTGTCGACCCCGAACGCGCCCAGGTTGGCCCGCGTGCCGTCGCCGAGCAGGACTTGTGCATGCACCAGGCCACTGTCGGCCGTGTGCCCGGCATCCCAGTCGCATGAGCGGCGATCGGCCAGCCAGGCCGCCACCGTGAGATGCGCCGGCTGATCGCGAAACTGGTGCAGCCCAACGGCTTCGAGCGTCCCCAGCAGGCAACCGGGTTGCACGAACCAGCGGGGATCCGACTCGCCCAGGCGTTCGCAGCGCGCCATCGCGGCCCCCGGTTCGACCCAGAGCACTGGCTCACCGGCTAGCCGGGCACTGAACGGCATGCCATCGAGCGCCAGCATGACGCCGAACTGATGACACAGGCCCCGGGCGTGAAAGACATCCTGCATGCCGGCAGGCACCATGCGGGCCCCATCGGCCTGCGTGCCGAAATCGAACACGGAGCCCTCTACGACCCGCCTCAGGCGCGCCAGAAAATGTTCCCAGGGCGTGCGCTGTGACCGCCGTCCGGTCAGAAAGGCGCGTCGCGACGTGAACTGCATGGCAAAGGCCTCCGGAAGGCAACCGCTACAATGTGACGTTGAAAGATTTCTCGGGGTGCAACCATGGTCAGGCCCGCCGACAGGACCCGGCACACAGTGCCATTTTATGCGATGGAAGTTCTGAAACAGGCCCAGGTGCTTGCCGCCCAGGGCAAGGACATCATCAGCCTGGGCGTGGGCGAACCTGATTTCCGGGCCCCGCAGGCGGTCCTGGACGCCCTGAACCAGGCCACGGACGCCGGGCTGGGCGGCTATGTCGAGGCCCTGGGCCTGCCCGCCCTGCGCGACACCCTGGCCGGGTACTACAACCAGCACTTCGGTACGGCGCTCGACGCGTCCCGTGTGATGGTGACGTCAGGCGCTTCAGGGGCGCTGTTGCTGGCGACCATGGCCCTGATCAACCCGGGCGACGAAGTCCTGATGCCGGATCCCTCTTATCCGGCAAACCGCAATTTCATTCTTGCCGCAGGCGGCCAGACCCGGCTCGTGCCCACCCAGGCGACACAGAACTACCACCTGTGCGCCGATGACATCCATACCCACTGGGGGCCGCGCACGCGGGGCGTGCTGATCGCCTCGCCAGGCAACCCGACGGGGACCTCGATGAACCGCGCCGCCCTGCAGGCCCTGATCGCCGCCGTGCGCGAACGGGGCGGCTGGATCATCATGGACGAAATCTATCTGGGTCTGGCCTATGATCACGCACCCGCCAGCGCCCTCACGCTCGATGACGACATCGTGGTGATCAACAGTTTTTCCAAATACTTCCATATGACCGGCTGGCGCCTCGGGTGGCTGATCGCGCCGCCGGCCCTGATACCGGCACTCGAGCGGCTGGGTGCCAGCCTGGCCATCTGCGCCCCGTCGCTGGCCCAGCACGCCGCCCTGGCCTGTTTCACGCCCGACACCCTGCAAATCTACGAACAGCGCCGGCAAGCCTTCCAGCAGCGGCGCGACTTCCTGCTGCCCGCCTTCGATACCCTGGGGCTGGACGTGCTCGCCCGGCCAGATGGCGCCTTTTACATTTTTGCCGACATTCGCCGCCTGGGCCTGGACAGCAGCACGTTCTACCGGCAGCTGCTGCACGAAGCGGGCGTGGCGGCCGTGCCCGGCATGGACTTCGGCCAGGCCCACGCAGCCCATACGGTGCGTTTTTCGTATGCCACCGGGCTGGACCGCCTGCGCCAGGCGGTCGACCGGATGGCCCCGCTGCTGGCCCGGTACCACCTCCAGCCGCCAAGCCCCGCATCGGCCGAGCCCCTGCCCGGCTGATCCGTCACCCGGCCGCGCCCTTGCCCGGAATCCGGTCGACCGGGGCCAGCCCCGAGGCCAGCGCCATGCGCCGCCGCTCGGCCAGCACCTTGGCGCCATAGCCGCCATCGCCCGGGCCTGTCGCGCCCACATAGCAGGCCAGGCCGCCCGCCACCGACCCCCTGCGGCGGATGCAATCCGCCAGGATCCGGCCCCCCACCCGCATGTTCACCCCCGGATCAAAAACGCTGACGACCCCGCCCTCGGCCTGGAGCTTGTCGCGGTGCACCCGCGTCATGACCTGCATCAGGCCCTGGGCCCCTACGGGGCTCTCGGCAAACGGGTTGTAGCGGGATTCAATGGCCACCACCGCAAGAATCAACTGCGGATCCAAGCCCAGCTCGGCCCCCAGCGTAAAGGCCGTACGCAACAAGGCATCGGCCACGCTGCGGGAGATCTGATATTTGCGCGCCAAATAGCTGCCCAGCCCATGGCGTTGGGCCGCACTGATGCCGGATACCGGCTGATCGGCCAGGCTATCCGCCAGGGCCTGGGCGAACCGGGTCTGGCCCTCGGATGCAAGGCTGTCCAGCTGGGCCGCGCGGTCGGCCGCCGCGGAATCAGGGTCGTCCGCATGGCCTTGTTGATTGAAGGCATCGGCCAGGCTGCTGGCCACGTCGTCGAAATCCGGACGCGTGAACTGCGCCCATTCGGGTACGTCGGCCTGTTCCAATACGTCGGTGGCAGGCTGGTTCTGGAACATGGCCAGCACAGCTTCGTGCAATTGCTGGGATTGTTCGCGCATGGAGGGCAGCGCCAGGCTCAGGCCCAGGGTGGTGAGCACCGCCAGCCCCAGATAGATGGCGCTGACGTGAATGCACTCGCCCAGGATCAATAACGCCTGGCTCGCCCCGCGTCGCAGTCGTCGGGCCGCGGCCGGCATGGTGAGAGGGCTCCGTTTAAACCCCGCTTCAATAAGGGGAGTGGTAATCTTGCTGACCATGCACTGTAACCTGATTGGTCTCTTCTGTGAAATATCGTGACCTACGTGACTACATCGCGCTGCTCGAGCAGCGCGGCGAACTCAAGCGTATCGGGGCGGGCGTCTCCACCCACCTGGAGATGACCGAAATCGCCGACCGCGTGTTGCACGCCGGCGGGCCCGCCCTGTTGTTCGAAAACGTGCAGCATGGCGGTCAGGCATGCGGCATACCGGTCCTCGCCAACCTGTTTGGCACCCCCCAGCGGGTGGCCTGGGGCATGGGCGCCGAATCGGTGGACGCCCTGCGCACCACCGGGGAATTGCTGGCCGAACTGCGGGAGCCGGCGCCGCCCCATGGCATGCGCGAAGCCCTGGGCAAGGTCGGCCTGCTCAAGGCGGCGCTCTGGGACATGAACCCGCGCACGCTGCGCCACCCCCCCTGTCGTGAAGTGGTCCTCGAAGGCCCGGCGGTCGATCTGCACCAGTGGCCCCTGCAGCATTGTTGGCCCGGCGACGCAGCACCTTTGCTCACCTGGGGCCTGGTCATCACCCGCGGGCCGCGCGCACGCCGGCAGAACCTGGGTATTTATCGCCAGCAGCTGCTCGGGCGCAACAAGCTGATCATGCGCTGGCTGCCGCACCGGGGCGGCGCACTGGATTTCCGCGACCATGCCCTGGCCCACCCCGGAACGCCGTTTCCCGTGGCCGTCGCGCTGGGCACGGACCCGGCCACGCTGCTTGCCGCCGTCACACCCATCCCCGACAGCCTGTCTGAATACCAATTCGCCGGCCTGCTGCGCGGCTCGCGCACCGAGCTGGCCCCCGCGCTGGTCGACGACCGCTTGTCGGTGCCGGCACACGCCGAGATCATCCTCGAAGGCCATATCCTGCCCGCGGATGACCCACGCGCCGGGCCGGCGCCGGCTGCGGCCGGCGAGACCCCGCCGCCCGCATCAGGATACGAAATGGCCCTCGAAGGGCCGTTTGGCGACCACACCGGCTATTACAACGAGCAAGACTGGTTTCCGGTCTTCACGGTCGAGCGCATCACCCACCGCCAGGCGCCCATTTATCACAGCACGTACACCGGAAAACCGCCCGATGAACCCGCGATCCTGGGGGTGGCCCTGAACGAAGTGTTCGTGCCGCTGCTGCAGCGGCAGTTTCCTGAAATCATCGACTTCTACCTTCCGCCCGAAGGCTGCAGCTACCGCCTGGCTGTCGTATCCATGCGCAAGCAGTACCCGGGACACGCCAAGCGCATCCTGTTTGGCCTCTGGAGCGTGTTGCGGCAATTCATGTACACCAAGTTCATCATCGTGGTGGACGACGACATCGACATCCGCCAATGGCCCGAAGTGGTCTGGGCCATCACCACCCGCATGGATCCCGTGCGCGATACGGTCCTGGTCGATCACACCCCGATCGACTATCTGGATTTCGCTTCGCCAATATCCGGCCTGGGCGGGAAAATGGGGCTGGACGCCACCCATAAGTGGCCTGGTGAAACGCAGCGCGAATGGGGTAAACCCATCCAGATGACGGCCGACGTCAAACAGCGCGTCGATGCGATGTGGGGCGCCCTGGGCCTGTAGCGTACCCAGCCAGGACCCGGCCAGGGCCTGGTCAGGCCCCGGACTCTGGACCCTGGACGGTACGGGCCCGTTCGGCCTGATCGCGCCGCGCCAGCCAGACCAGGCCGGCAATGAGCGCAGACTTCAGGACCAGGCGCCGCCGCGTGGCGGTGGAAAACAGCGAGCCCATGACCGACAGCGACACGGGATAGCGCCGCACGAAGCGCCAACCGGTGGCCAGCCAGCCCGAGGTCGCGCCACCGATATGGTCGCGCACCATGGCTGCCAGCGCGCCGGGCTGGAGCCCGTTTGCCAGAGTGCACAGGCTGTGCTGCAGGGCGATGCGTTCGTAGCCGGCCTGCAGGCGCAGAACCTGGATACGCACTTTCCGATCGGCAGACGATGACACAGATGCAGTAGTGTGGCTCATACAGGTGGATCCTCGGGGTCATCGGCCGCCTGCCCAGGCGCGGCGCGGCGGGCGTGCAGCCCGACCAGTGCGCGGGTGTCCTCGCCCAGTACCGCCGCCGTGGTGGCAAAAGGGGGTGGATCATGGCGCACCTTGTGCACCAGCCACCATGCCAATGCCAGGCCGGCCAACGCGTAGGCCAGCGCCATGAGGCCCAGCGCCCAAAACCGCCAGGGGGTGGGCCAGAACAGCAGCGCCACGGTGAGCGTCACCACCAGCAGCGCCAGGAACAGGCACAGGGCCGCTGCCAGCAGCACGGCCAACCGCTGCAGCAGGCGGTCACGCGCCTCGAGTGCTTCGAGGCCGAAGAGTTCGAGCCTTGTACCCGCCAATGCGGCCACATGGTGGGCCACATCGACGAAGGCGCGAGTGATGGACCCCACCGTATTCAGCGCCGCGACAACAAAGCACCCAACAGCAGCCCAGCCACGCCCGCGATACCGACCGCTTTCCAGGGGTTGTCTTGTACGTACTGGTCGGTGTCGTGCACCACTTTGCGACCCTGTTCGACGAGATCTGCCTGGGTTTCACGCAGCTTCTCGCGGCCCTGGTCCAGGGCTTCGAGCGCCCGGGTGCGCAGATCGGCGGCTTTTTCGCCGGTGGCATCGGCTGCCTGGCGCAGCAGATCTTCGGCATGATCGAGGCTGGCCTTCAGATCTTCGATCAGGGCATCCGATGTGGACTGGGTAGCAAGACTTTTACGTTTGGCCATGAAGTTCTCCTGTGAACGGAATGGTTCATCCTGCCTCTATTGTACGGGTCTGCATGGGCTGCACCCTTTACATCCGAGGGATTCAGTCGGTTTTCTGACCCGTGCCAAAAATACGATCACCCGCATCGCCCAGGCCGGGAATGATGTAGCCGTGCTCGTTCAGGTGGCTGTCGATCGACGCGGTGTAGATATGGACGTCGGGGTGCGCCTGCTGCACCGCTGCGATGCCTTCGGGTGCCGCCACCAGCACCAGGGCACGGATATTGCGGCTGCCGGCCTGCTTGAGCATGTCGATGGTGGCCACCATCGAACCGCCCGTGGCCAGCATCGGGTCGACGATGAGCGCCAGCCGCTGGTCCAGCTGACCCACGAGTTTTTCGAGATAGGTCTGCGCCTGCAGGGTTTCTTCGTTGCGGGCGATGCCCACGGCACTGACCTTGGCCCCGGGGACCAGCATCAGCACCCCGTCGAGCATACCGATGCCGGCGCGCAGGATCGGCACCACCGTGACCTTTTTGCCAGCCAGCTTTTCGACGTCGAGCGCGCCCGCCCAGCCCTGGATGCGGACCGGTTCGAGCGGCAGGTCTTTGGTGGCTTCATAGGTGAGCAAGGCCGCGATTTCCTGTGCCATTTCGCGGAAATTCTTGGTGCTCAGGTCGGCGCGCCGCATGAGGCCAAGCTTGTGTCGGATCAAGGGATGTTTGATTTCGTGTATGGGCATGGCAGCAGGCTGGCAAGGGCGCAGCCGGCCCAGGCCGGCGCAGGATCACTTTTGATTTTACCCGACCCGACTGCAGGCGGACAGCCGCCCTGGGCTCTGGCCGCAGCCGGGCGCCCAGCCCCCGATCAGCGCGCCGCGAGCCAGCGCACCACGGCATCGTCGAAGGCGCGCACCTGGGCGGCCTGGCCATCATTGACCATGCTGACCAGGATATAGTATTTGCCACTGGCACCGCGCACATAGCCCGCCAACGCGCGCGCATCGCGCAAGGTACCTGTCTTCAGGTGCGCCTGGCCGCGAGTCTGTGCGTCTTTCAGCCGCCTGCGCACGGTGCCGTCCACCCCCGAGATCGCCAGCGAGGCCACGTACTCGGGCATCAACGGCGAGCGCCAGGCCACATCGAGCATCTGGGCCAGGCCCCGCGCCGTGACGCGCGCCTCGCGCGACAGGCCCGAGCCGTTATCCAGCACCCATCCAGCCGTATCCACCCCCTGCCCCGCCAATACCTGCCCCACGGCCCGGGCGCTGCCGGTGGCCGTAGCGCCCGGGCCGTCGAGCTCGGTGCCGAGGGTCAGCAAGGTCATGCGGGCCATGACATTGTTGCTGTACTTGTTGATCTGGCCAATCGTGCTTGCCAGCGTAGGCGAATCATGGCCGACGAGCTCGCGCGCATCGCCCGGCACGGCGCCGGATCGGATGCCGCGTGCCAGCGTACCGCCGAGCTCCTTCCAGAGCAGGCGGAACAGGGACTCGAAGTGCGCCACGGGCGTGCCGACCAGCCGGTAAAGGCTGAACTCGCCACACTCGCCGCTGGCCTTGCCCGACACTTGCACCACGGCCCGGCCGGCCTGGGGCATCACCTGGGCCGTGACCACGGGCCGCGCCTTGCAGGCGCCGTTCAGCCATTCGACACGGCCCTGTACCTGTACCCCTCGCAACGGTGGATCCAGGATGGGGATCCACTGGCGGGCCGTGCGATCCGGATAGAACAACACGCGGGTCGCCCCAAAACCGACCAGCAGCGCATCCGGGCTGGCGTTGTAGGCCCGATCCGGCTGGGCGTCGAACTCGCCCGGATCGATGGCCACATCGCCGAACAGCCGACGATCCACGACGACTTCGGACACGTTCTTCACGCCCCGCACGCGCAGCTCGCGCAGGGTGTGCCAGAGATCTTCCAACGTGAACCAGGGGTCGCCGGCCGCCTGTATGTACAGCGGCCCGGACAAGGTCCCCTGCGCATCCAGCCGGGCCTTCGCGTCGGCCAGAAAGCGGGTGCGCCAGACGAAATCCGGCCCCAGTGTCGACAAGGCCGCCCAAGTGGTGACCAGCTTCATCACCGAGGCCGGGTTGCGCGGCACCTGGCTGTGCAGGCTGGCGACCACCGGCCCGCCCGCCTCGCGGATCTCGAGCGACAGGGCGGCATCGGGGAGCCGGGTCGCCTTCCAGGCCGACTGCAGTTCGGGCGGCAATCCCTGGGCCTGGCTGGCCGAAACGAAACCCGCCAGCAACCAGGCCGCTGCACAACGCCACAGCATGTTCATTCGTATTCCCCCAGCGGGTGATTCGGGCCGCATGACCCCGAGCGGCCCTCAGGAAGCCGCACGCTTGCTGCGTCTTTTTATCACAACAGCCAGCCCCAGCATCCACACGGACCAGGCCAGCACCGGCAGATTGCGCCAGCGCACGTACGGCGTCAGGCCTTGCCAGCCCTGGATCTCGACGTCGAGCACCCCGGGACGGCCGGTATCCAGCCGCGCGTACACCTGACCCCGCGGACCGATCGCGGCCGTCAGGCCGGTATTGGTGGCACGTACCATGGGCCGCGCCGTCTCCAGGGTGCGCAGACGCGCCATCTGCAGGTGTTGGCGCAAGGCCCAACTGTCGCCGAACCAAGCCAGGTTGCCCAGGTTGACGAGGATGCTGGCCCCCTCGGGATTCGCTGCCGACGGCGCGACGCCCGCCGCGATTTCTTCGCTGAACGTGTCTTCGTAGCAAATGTTGAACGCCAGGGTCTGGTCTCCCAGGCGCAAAACCGGCTGGTCATCGGCGCCGCGGTCGAAATCCCCCAACGGAATGCGCATGGCCCGCACGAACCAGTGAAAACCGAACGGAATGAATTCGCCAAAAGGGACCAGATGACGTTTGTCGTAGTGCCAGGCACGCCCCCCTTGTTCCATGACCCGCCCCTGGGCGTCGAGTGCCAGGGCGGCGTTGGTGTGACGCGCGCCGCGCGCGCCCGGCGCCGCATCCCGCTGGCCGTCGCCCCCGGCTGGCCGATGCAATGGCACCCCCAGCACGATCGGGGCCTGCCCGCTGCGCGCGGCGTGTTCCCAACCGTCCCAAACCTCCAGGGGCACGCGATCCTGGAAAATCGGAATGGAGGTCTCCGGCAGCAAGACCAGCGCCGGACGGTCGTCGTCCGACTTGGGCGCCAGCGCCGCCAGATCCTGCAGGCGCACCTGCTCATCGAGAAACCGTGAGGGATCAAATTTCTCGGACTGCGGCGTGGCCGGTTGCACGAGCCTCAGCAAGACCGGCGCCCCACGGGGCGCGCCCCACTGGATGTAGCCCAGGGCGATGCCGGCCAGCCCTGTGGCCAACGCCGCACCCAGCACGGCCGCCGCACTGCGATCCCAGGGCGGCAGGTTCCTGGCGCGCACCATCAGCACGACGGCCACGGCGGCAAAGGCCGCCAGCCAGCTCGCGCCATAGACGCCCAGCAGTGGGGTCCAAGCGGCGAACATCCCGTCGGCATGGGCATAGCCGCCCTGCAGCCAAGTGAAGCCGGTGAACAACGTGCCGCGCAGCCATTCACCCAGCGTCCAGGCCGACGCCCAGGTCGTCGCGATCAGGCACTGGGCCCACGCGCGCTGACGGGGATGCGCGCGCCCGGCCAACAGGGCTGCGGACAGGCCACAGGCGAGCGCCCCATACAACGCCATCGCCGCCGCGAAAATGAGCAGCGCCCCGACCGACAGGATCCAGGGCAAGCCGCCGTAGCGGTGCATGCTGATGACCAGCCAATAGACGCCGACGGAAAATTGCGCCAGACCGAACAGCCATGCGCGCCAGGCCGCCTGGCGCGGCGTGGTCGCCCGCAGCGTGGCAGACGCCAGCACCGCCAGTGAAAGGATCTGCACGAAAGGCAGGCTCCATCCCGGCAGAGGCCCCGGCGCAAAGCTCAGGGCCTGGAGCAGGCCCGCCAGCAACAGCAGCCCACTGCGCCCCGCGCCCCGCATCTTGGCCTGCAGGCCGGGTTCCCCGGTCGACCCGGCAGGATCCCCCGCCCCTGACACCGCACCCGGTGATGCGCCGTCAGGCTGCATGTTCCGGCGTGGGTTCTGGCTCGGCTCTTTGCACGTGCAGCCAATGCGCCCGCTTGCCGTCCGCCCCGACCACCGTGAAGACCAGGCCCTGGGACTCGAAGCGTTCGCCCCGCCGCGGGATGTGACCCAGCTCGGCTGCCAGCCAGCCATTCAGCGTATCGCATTCATCATCGGGCAGCTGCACGTGGAACATGTGATTGAAATCCTCGATTTCCGTCGTGCCCATGGCCCGCCAGCTGTTTTCGCCCGTGCGGAAAATGGTTTTTTCGGCGGCCTCGTCGAATTCGTCTTCGATTTCACCCACGATCTGCTCGAGCACGTCTTCCATGGTGACCAGGCCCGAGACGCCGCCGTGTTCGTCGATGACGATGGCCAGATGATTGCGGCTGGCCCGGAATTCCTGGAGCAGTTCGTTCAGTGGCTTGGTTTCGGGGATGAATACCGGCGGCCGCACCAGCGCCCGCAGATCCAGGGTCTGATCGGACCACGTCAGCAGCAGGTCTTTGGCGAGCAGTACGCCAATGATGTTTTCGCGATCGCCCTCGAAGACCGGAAAGCGGGAGTGCCCCGTTTCGGTGATCATGGGCAGAAGCTCGGACAGCGGGCTGCGGATGTCCAGCATGTCCATGCGCGAGCGCGACACCATGATGTCGGCGACCGTCATGTCGGCGACTTCGAGGGCCCCGGAGATCATGGCGTATGACTCGCCATCCAGCACCGAATGATCATGGGCGGCTTCGAGTACGGCCCGGATGTCGTTTCGGTCGGTCGGGGGGGCAGGCCGCAACAAAGCCCTGAGACGAGAGAAGAAGGAACCGGGCGCACTGCGCGCAGGTCGGGGTTCGGGATCAGGTGGTAAAGGGTCTGACATTGTCCGTAGGACGAGTGACGGAAACTGTAGGATAACCGATAAGGATCTTAGCCGTCGGCCTCGATCTTGTAGGGGTCGGGTATGCCCTGAGCGGCCAGAATGCGGGTTTCCAGGGCTTCCATCGCGCGGGCTTCGTCATCCTGCACGTGGTCGTAGCCCAGCGCATGCAGCACGCCGTGGGTGACCAGGTGCGCCGCGTGCTGCTGCAACGGCTTGCCCTGGCTGGCGGCCTCGCGCGCCATGACCGGCAGGCACAGCACGATGTCGGCCCGCAGGCAGCCATCGGGCCCGCAGCCATATTCGAACGTCAGCACATTGGTGGCGGCATCGCGCCGGCGCCAGGCCGAGTTCAAGCGGCGGCCTTCGGGCTCATCGACGATGCGCAGGGTCAGGGCCACCGGCTGGGGCGGCGCATCGGCCTCGGGGGCCAGCGCCGCCTGCAGAGCCCGCCCGACCCAGCGCCGCAAGCGCCAGCGCGGCAGCTCGGGGGCCTGGACCGCATACTGCACGCTGAGGCTGAACTCAGGATACATGATCGCCTGCGCGCTCGTAGGCGTCGACGATGCGTGCCACCAGCGGATGCCTCACGACGTCGCGGCTGGTGAAGCGCGTATGGGCGATGCCGGGCACCGCTTCGAGCACCTCGAGCGCATGCAGCAGACCGCTGCGTTGCCCCTTGGGCAGGTCGACCTGGGTCGGATCCCCATTGATCACCGCCTTGCTGCCAAACCCGATGCGGGTCAGGAACATCTTCATCTGTTCCGGCGTGGTGTTCTGGGCCTCATCGAGGATCACGAAGGCATGGTTCAGCGTACGCCCGCGCATATAGGCCAGCGGCGCGATTTCTATGGTCTGCTTCTCGAACAGCTTCTGCGTGCGCTCGAAGCCCAGCAGGTCATAAAGGGCGTCGTACAGCGGCCGCAGGTAGGGGTCCACCTTCTGCACCAGATCGCCTGGCAGGAAACCCAGGCGCTCGCCAGCCTCGACGGCCGGCCGGGTCAGCACCAGCCGCGCCACCGACTCGCGCTCGAGCGCGTCGATCGCACAGGCCACTGCGAGCCAGGTCTTGCCGGTGCCCGCCGGCCCGACGCCAAAGGTGACGTCGTGCTTGAGAATGGCATTGAGGTAATCGCGCTGGCGCGGCGTGCGCGGACGCAGGTCGGATTTGCGCGTGCGCAGATCCAGGCTGCCGTCGTCTACCGGCGGCAGATCGGGCAGCGCACCGGCCGTGGCCGGATCGGAGCGGGCACCGAGCTCGACCAGCCCCAATTGCAGCGCCTCGAGCGTCAAGCCGCCCTCGGGCGTGTGTTCGTGGAACCAGCGCAGCGCCTTGGCGGCCTGCCGGGCCTGGGCGCCGCGCACTGTGAAGCGGCTGCCACGGCGCCGGATCTCGACCCCGTAGGCCTGCGCGATCTGCTGCAGATTACGGTCGAGCGGTCCGCACAGCTGAGCCAAGCGGGCATTGTCGCCCTCCAGATCGAGAACCAGGGGGCGCTCGCTCACTGGCCTACCCGTTGGGAATCGGTGCCCTGGATGACGCCGCGCAGGGTGTTGGCCAGGCTCTGCGTGATGCGGACGTCGACCATCTGCCCGATCAGGCGCGGCGGCCCGGGAAAATTGACGATGCGGTTGTTTTCCGTCCGGCCCTTGAGATCGGCGGCGTCCTTGCGCGAATGACCTTCGACCAGCAGGCGCTGCACGGTGCCCACCATGGCTTGCGCATACGCCTGCGCCTGCTCGTTGATCAGGGCTTGCAGGCGATGGAGCCGTTCGAGCTTGACGTCATGGGGCGTGTCATCGGCCAGATCGGCGGCGGGGGTGCCGGGGCGTTTTGAATAGACGAACGAAAATGACTGGTCAAAGCCGATGTCGCGCGCGAGATCGAGTGTCCCCTGGAAATCGGCTTCTGTCTCGCCAGGGAAGCCGACGATGAAATCCGACGACAGCGTCATGTCGGGCCGGACCTTGCGCAGCCGCCGGATAATGGCGCGGTACTCGAGCACGGAGTAGCCGCGCTTCATGGCGGCCAGCACCCGGTCGCTGCCCGACTGCACCGGCAGGTGCAGGAACGGCACCAGCTTGGGCAGTGCGCCATGGGCCTGGATGAGCCGCGCCGTCATTTCTTTGGGGTGCGACGTGACATACCGGATGCGCTCGATGCCCGGGATGTCGTGCACGTATTCGAGCAACATGGCGAAATCGGCGACCTCGCCGGATGGCCCCACGGGACCGCGGTAGGCATTGACATTCTGCCCGAGCAAGGTGACTTCGCGCACCCCCTGGTCGGCCAGCCCGGCGATCTCGACGAGCACGTCATCGAATGGGCGGGAGACCTCGGGGCCGCGCGTGTACGGCACGACGCAGAAGCTGCAATACTTGCTGCAGCCTTCCATGACAGAAACGAAGGCGCTGGGGCCCTCGACCCGCGCCGGCGGCAGCGCGTCGAATTTTTCGATGAGCGGAAACGAGATGTCGACCTGCGCGCGCCCCGATGCCCGGCGCTGGTCGATCATCTGCGGCAGACGATGCAGGGTCTGCGGGCCAAAGACCAGGTCGACGTACGGTGCGCGCTCGACGATGGCCGCGCCTTCCTGGCTGGCCACGCATCCCCCCACCCCGATGATCAAGTCTGGATTTTTCTGCTTCAGCGGCTGCACCCGGCCCAGATCGGAAAACACCTTTTCCTGGGCTTTTTCACGCACCGAACACGTATTGAAGAGAATGATGTCGGCGTCTTCGGGCGTTTGCGTGAGCTCGACCCCGCGCGTGGCCCGAAGAACGTCGGCCATTTTCTCGGAATCGTACTCGTTCATCTGGCAGCCAAATGTACGGATGTACAACTTGCGGGCCCGGGCGCCGGGCTGGGACGGCGGCAGCTGCTCGACCAGGGCGCGGATGGCGTCGTGGTCGGTGCCCCGGGGCCCCGTCGGGCCGCTGCCGGTCTTGCGGGGCACGACGCCCGGGCGGCGTACGGAGGATTCTTGCATGCGCTAACCCAATTCGACTTCGGGGCCGTCTTTTTTGATGGGCCGCACCAGGTCTTCACGCTTGATGCCCATCCACATGGCCAGGGCGGCGGCCACGAACACAGACGAGTAGATCCCGAACCAGATCCCTATGGTGAGGGCCAGCGAGAAATTGTGCAAGGTCGGCCCGCCAAAGAAGAACATCGAGAGCACCATCATCTGGGTGGAACCATGGGTGATGACCGTACGCGAGATGTTCTGCGTGATCGAGGCATTGATGATCTCGCGCACCGATGCCTTGCGCTGCTTGCGGAAGTTCTCTCGGATCCGGTCCATCACCACGACGGACTCGTTGACCGAATAGCCCAACACGGCCAATACCCCGGCCAACACCGAGAGCGAGAACTCCCATTGAAAGAATGCGAAAAAGCCCAGAATGATGACCACGTCGTGCAGGTTCGCGATGGCACACGACGCGGCCAGCTTCCACTCGAAGCGGATGGCCAGGTAGATCATGATGCCGACCACCACGAACAGCAGCGCCATGAGCCCGTTATGGAGCAGTTCCTGGCCCACTTGCGGGCCCACGAACTCGACCCGGCGCAGCTGCACGTCGGGGCTCTGCACCTGCAGGGCGGAGAGCACCGTCCGGCTCTGGGTGGCCGTGTCTTCGCCCGGACGCACGGGCAGGCGGATCATCACATCTTGCGACGTGCCGAAATTCTGCACCTGGAAATCGGTATAGCCCAGCGCGTCGATGGCCTGGCGGATTTCCCCCACGGGTGCCGATTGGCTGTAGTGCACCTCCATCACGGTGCCGCCCGTGAATTCGATGGACAGGTGAAAGCCCCGCGTGGCGATGAACAGGACAGCGAGCAGAAACGTGACCAGGCTGATGATGTTCAGGATCAACGCATGCCGCATGAACGGAATGGTGCGGTGGATACGGAAGAATTCCATGGCGTGCCTCTGTTCAGTCTTGCTTGGGTTTCCAGACCTGCCCAATCGATATGGACTTGAGCTTGCGCTTGCGCCCATACCAGAGATTGGCCAGCGCCCGCACCCCCACCACCGAAGAGAACATGGAGGTGAGTATGCCGATGCAGTGGACCACTGCAAACCCGCGTACCGGGCCCGTGCCAAACGCCAGTAGCGCAATCCCCACGATGAGGCTGGTGAGGTTGGAGTCGAAGATGGTGGCCCAGGCCCGGTCGAACCCCAGATGGATGGCCTGCTGAGGTGGCAGGCCTGCCCGCAGTTCTTCGCGGATGCGCTCGTTGATGAGTACGTTGGCATCGATGGCCATGCCCAGCGTCAGCGCA
The DNA here is from genome assembly GCF_041675725.1 of Castellaniella sp. Lineage (GTDB taxonomy): Bacteria > Pseudomonadota > Gammaproteobacteria > Burkholderiales > Burkholderiaceae_B > Castellaniella. The sequence goes on from NZ_JBAYTI010000020.1 coordinate 24,636, forward strand.
ATGGCCGCGATACCGGGCAGAGTGAGCGTGGCCTGCAGCATAGAGAGCACCGCCAGCAGCAGCAGCACGTTGAAGCTCAGCCCCAGCGTGGAGAACAGCCCGAACAGGTGGTAGTACGCAATGATGAAGATGGCAATGGCGGTGAAGCCCCACAAGGTGGAGTCGAAACCCTGCTTGATGTTGGCCGCCCCCAGGCTGGGCCCGATGGTGCGTTCTTCGATGATCTGCATGGGCGCCGCCAGCGACCCGGCGCGCAGCAGCAGGGAGACGTCGGCTGCTTCCTGGGCAGTCATGCTGCCGGAGATCTGCACGTGCCCGCCGGGGATTTCAGAGCGGATCACCGGCGCGGTCACGATCTCGCCCTGGTTGTTCTCGAACAGCACGATGGCCATGCGCCGGCCGATGTTGTCGCGGGTGACGTCGCGGAAAATGCGCGAACCCTTGGCATCCAGCGTCAGGTTGACCGTCGGTTGCTGAGTCTGCTGATCACGCCCCGGCTGGGCATCCTGGAGGTTCTCGCCGGTCAGGATGACCTGGCGGCGCAACAGCAGCGGACGCCCCTCGCGGTCGTTGTAGCGCACCAGCCCGAAGGGCACCTTGCCGGATGCCAAGGCCGCCTGCGCCGCGGGCGACTCGTCGACCATGTGGATTTCGAGGGTGGCCGTACGGCCCAGGATTTCCTTCGCCTTGGCGACGTCCTGGACCCCCGGCAGCTGCACCACGATACGATCCCCACCCTGCTGCTGGATGATGGGCTCGGCCACCCCGAGCTCGTTGATGCGATTGTGCAGCGTCTGGATGTTCTGCTTGAGCGCGTTGTCCTGCACTTGCGTGATGGCCGAAGGCGTCAGTGTGCCGGTCAGTTGCCACTGGTCGCCCGAGCGCGCCGTCACGAACTGCATTTCGGGCATCATGCGGCGCAGGAGATCCGCTGCCGCATCGCGCTCGGCCTCGGTCACGAAGCTTGCGCGCACAGCCTGGCCGGCCCGCTCGACGTCGTCGAACTTGATCTTGGCATCGCGCAGGGTGCTGCGGGTTTCACTGGCCACCGAATCGTAGCGGCTGACCAGTGCGCCCTGCATGTCGACCTGCAGCAGGAAATGCACCCCGCCCCGCAAGTCCAGCCCCAGGTACATGGGGTGCGCCCCGAGCGCCGTCAGCCAGCCTGGCGTCGCCGACATTAGGTTCAGCGCCACCGTGTAGTCGGGGTTCGCCGGGTCGGGGTTGAGTGCTTTTTCGAGCAGGTCCTTGGCGGCAAGCTGGATATCGGTGCTTTCGAACCGCAAGCGTACGGCCCCGACCGGGCCGTTCATTTCGAACGTACCCGCCATCGGCTGAATGCCGTTCTGCTCGAGCACCTGCTCGGCGCGCAGCAGGGTGTCATGCTCGACCTTGACCGATGTCTTTGCCCCTGCGATCTGCACGGCGGGTGATTCGCCATAGAAATTCGGCAAGGTGTACAGCACGCCGATGATCACGGCCGCCAGTACGATGAGGTATTTCCAGAGGGGGTATCGGTTCATGGTCGAACAGCCTGAAGGTGTCAGAGCGACTTGATGGTGCCCTTGGGCAAGACGGCCGTGACGGCGCTGCGCTGCACGATGGTCTCGACGGGTTTGTCGGCCAGCTGGGCGATCTCGAGCGTCAGGTAGCTGTCGCTGACCTTGATGATCTTGCCCAGCAAGCCGCCCGACAGAATGACTTCATCGCCCTTGGCCAGCGCCTGGACCATCTTTTTGTGATCCTTCTGACGCTTCATCTGCGGCCGGATCATGAGAAAGTACAGGATGACGAACATCAGGATGATGGGCAACATGCTCATCAGCGCATTCGGCTCGCCGGCGGCCTGGGCCGGGATCAGGGTCAGGGTGTCGACGAAAGACATGAAAGCTCCTGAGACGGGGTCACGCCCCTATCGGTTGGGTTGCAGAAAATAACTCTTGATTGTAGCGGTATATGACGCATGATCGCCAAATACGCCCTACTGGACGCCCTGCGCCCGGGCGTAAAGAAAATCCGTACGCCAGGTCTCGAAACGGCCCTCTTCGATTGCGGCGCGCATCTCGGCCATGAGCTGAAGATAGAAATGCAGGTTGTGCAAGGTATTCAGGCGTGCCCCGGTGATTTCCCCGCAGCGCTGCAGGTGATGCAGGTAGGCGCGCGAAAAATGGCGGCAGGTGTGGCAACTGCAAGTGGGATCCAAGGGCCCGACGTCGTCACGATAACGGGCATTGCGGATCTTGACATCGCCATGGCGCGTGAACAGCCAGCCATTGCGGGCGTTGCGCGTTGGCATGACGCAATCGAAGAGATCCACGCCGCAGCGCACCCCTTCGACCAGATCCTCGGGCGTGCCCACGCCCATCAGGTAGCGCGGCGCACCCGCCGGCATGCGAGGTGCCACGTGGGCCAGAACGCGCAACATGTCGGGCTTGGGTTCACCCACCGACAGGCCGCCGATCGCATAGCCTTCGAAACCGACGTCGATCAGCCCGGCGAGCGATTCGTCGCGCAGGTCTTCATACATGCCGCCCTGCACGATGCCAAACAGGGCATTCGGATTGGCCAGCGCATCGAATGCCGCGCGCGAACGGCGCGCCCAGCGCAGCGACATGCGCATCGAAGCAGCCGCCTCTTCGTGCGTGGCCGGCCGGCCCTCGATCCGGTACGGGGTGCATTCATCGAGCACCATGACGATGTCGGAATTCAGGCTGCGCTGGATGCGCATGGACTCTTCAGGCGACAGAAACAGCCTCGCCCCATCGATGGGCGAAGCGAAACGCACCCCTTCTTCGGTGATTTTGCGCATGCCATCGAGACTGAACACCTGGAAGCCGCCCGAATCCGTCAGGATAGGCCCCTGCCATTGCATGAAGCCGTGCAGCCCGCCGTGCCGGTCGATGATGTCGGTGCCCGGGCGCAGCCACAGGTGAAACGTGTTGCCCAGCACGATGCGCGCCCCGATGTCGTCGAGCTCGTGGGGCAACATGGCCTTGACGCTGCCGTACGTGCCGACCGGCATGAACATGGGCGTCTCGACGACCCCATGATTCAGGCGCAGACGCCCACGGCGGGCCTGGCCCTGCGTGTGCAGGCATTCGAATTGCAGTCGCGTCATGGTGTGCGGGCTGCCTCGATGAACATGGCATCCCCATAGCTGAAGAAACGATAGCGGGATTGTACGGCGTGGGCGTAGGCCCGGCGCACCGGCTCCAGGCCCGCCAATGCGGCTACCAGCATCATCAGCGTCGAGCGCGGCAGATGAAAATTGGTCACTAGGGCATCGACCTGCCTGAACTGGAACCCGGGCGTGATGAACAGCCGGGTATCGCCTTCGCACGCGTGTTCGCCATCGCCCTCGAGTGCAGCAGCCTCGAGCGAGCGCACGCTGGTGGTCCCCACCGCCACGACCCGGCCGCCCCGCGCCCGCGCGGCACGAATCTTCTGCTGCGTCTCGGCCGGCACGACATAGCGTTCGGCGTGCATGACGTGTTCAGCCAGGTGCGGTGTACGCACGGGCTGGAATGTGCCTGCGCCCACATGCAGCGTCACGAAGGCCTGCCCGACCCCCATCGCCTGGAGCCGATCAAGCATGGGCTGGTCGAAATGCAGGCCGGCCGTGGGCGCCGCCACAGCACCTGGCTGGCGCGCATAGACGGTCTGATAACGGGCTTCATCCTGGGCGTCGGCCGCGTGGGTGATGTAGGGCGGCAGCGGCACACGGCCGTATTGTTCCAGCGCGTCGAGCACCGGGGCGGGAAACTGGAGCTCGAAACACTCGCCCTGCCGACCCAGTACCGTCACCTCGAGGGCGCCGCCGCCCAGCAGCAAGCGCCCGCCCGGCCGGGGCACCTTGCTCGCGCGCACGTGGGCCAGCGCCCGCCGGGGTTCGAGAAGGCGCTCGACCAGCACCTCGACCTGGCCACCCGTGGCTTTGTGCCCCCGCAGGCGCGCCTTGATCACGCGCGTATCGTTGAAAACGAGCAGGTCGCCGGCACGCAGCAGGCCGGGCAGGTCTGTGAATTGGCGATCGTGCACGGCACCGCCCGCGTCCAGATGCAGCAGGCGGCTGGCATCGCGCCGCGCAGATGGGCGCTGGGCGATCAGTTCAGCCGGCAGGTCGTAATCGAACAGATCCAACGTCAGGTTTGGATCCATCACGATGCGTCTTCGCCGGTATCGACGTCATCCAGATGAAATTTGTGCATGATGCGATGGGCCAGCGGCGCCAATATGACCCCCAGCGTGGCCATGACGACCAGCGCCACGAAAAACCCGTAGGCGGCAAAGAACAGCCGGCCCAGGGTCGTGGTGGGCATCATGTAGGTGCCGATCCCGCCGACGATGAAAACCGCGTTCATGAAGGCATCGTGCCAGGTGAAGTCATTGAGCAGCCACAGGCCAAAAACCCCCAGCAACAGGGTCGCCAGGATCAGCAATATGGCATACAGGCAGTGCAGCAGCAGGCGGCGCCGAAAATGGCGCGGATGCAGTAAAGGCGCATTGCGGGACTCGTACATGGCGGCGGGGCTTCAGAACAGGGCTTCGGGTGGCAACTCGATACCGCCATGTTACCCAAGTTCCACCGATGCGGGGGATCGCCCCGGCTGCCGGCATGCCCATGAAAGGTGCTAGGATGCCTTGGCGCCCATGCGAGGCGCGACGGCATGCTGGCGCCTGCCGCTTCCCGGGCCTGCCCAAGGCGGCGGACACGCTGGCGGCCGTTGTCCGCATGGCAGTCATTGCCCAGACATCATAAAAACCACCGCCCCCACCGAACCGCTCGCCCATGATCAAACTGGACCGATACGACCTGAGCATCCTCAACATCCTGTCCAAGCATGGACGCATCACGAAATCCGAGCTCGCCCGGCAAGTGTGCCTGTCCGCCTCGCCGACCTGGGAGCGAATCAAGCGGCTCGAAGATCAGGGGCTGATTCGTGGCTATCAGGCCGACATTGATTGGGACAAAATCTTCGGGGGCTGCACCGTCATGGTCGAGGTCAGCCTCGATCGCCATACCGCTCACGACATGCAACGCTTCGAACAACGCATGCTCGAGATACCGGAAGTCGTGCAATGCCACGCCACAGGGGGTGGCGTGGACTACATCCTGCAGGTATGGGCACGCGACATCGACCTTCCCCGAAAGCCCCATCCCTGACGCGTTCATCTCTGAAGGCCCTGTTCATCTAGCTGATCTCGGCAGCCACCGCATCGACCGCATCGCGCGCAATACGCACGATCTCGTCAACATCCTCGCGGGTCGTGACCAATGGCGGCGCGAAGCCGAGCACGTCGTAGTCGGGCATGGCCCGGGCAATCAAGTGACGCTGCATGCAGGCCGCGGCGATGCGTGGCCCGACTTGCTGGCTCTTGTCGAATGGCACGCGGGCAGCGGGATCGGCCATGAACTCGAGGGCGGCCAGCATACCCACGCCACGCACCTCGCCCACCAGGGGATGATCGGCAAAAGCCGCCTTCAGCGAAGCCTGCAGGTAAGCGCCCACATCGGCCGCCCGGGCCGTAATGTTTTCCGTCTCGAGAATGCCCAGATTCGCCAATGCTGCGGCAGCACTGACCGGATGCCCTGAATAGGTCCAGCCATGGCCCATGGCCCCGTCTTTGCGCGAACCACTGACGATGACGTCCCATACTTTCTCGCCCACGATGACCCCAGACAGGGGCGCATAGGCGCTAGTCAGCCCTTTGGCAATCGTGATCAGGTCGGGACGGATGCCATATTTTTGCGACCCCATCGGTGTGCCCAGACGGCCGAAGCCACAGACGACCTCATCGGCAATCAGCAAGATGTCATACTTGGCCAGCACGTCCTGGATAGCCTGCCAATAACCCGCTGGGGGCGGTACGATCCCCCCCGTGCCCAGAACCGGCTCACCAATGAAAGCGGCAATCGTCTCGGACCCCTCGGCCAAAATCAACGCTTCGAGCTGTTCGGCACAGTAGCGGCTGAACGCCGCTTCATCCATGCCATCCGGTGCATTGCGGTACCAATGAGGGCGCACGGTATGTTTCATACGTTCGAGCGGCAGATCGAAGTGGCGGTGAAACGAAGTCAGCCCGGTCAGGCTGCCCGATGCGATGCTGGAGCCATGGTAACCACCGACTCTGGAGATGATTTTTTTCTTGTGCTTGCGCCCTAGAATATTGTTGTAATACCAGACGATCTTGATCTGGGTTTCATTGGCATCCGAACCTGACAGCCCGTAATACACCTTTTTCATGCCCTCGGGCGCCCAATCGATGATACGTGCCGACAGCTCGGCCACCACGTCGGTCGAATGCCCGACATAAGTATGGTAGTACGCTAAACGTTTGGCTTGCTCGTACATGGCTTCAGCCACTTCGATTCGGCCATACCCGATATTCACGCAATACAGGCCTGCGAAACCATCGATGAAAGTCTCTCCCCGATGATCCTGTATGCGTATGCCCTGCGCCCCGGTGACGAGGCGCCCAGGCAGTGCGCCGGTTTCATGATCATGCGCATGGGTGGAGGGATGCATGAAATACTTGCGATCGATCTCCAGCAATTCTTCAGCGGATTTCTTCATTGGCAGCTCCTTGAATCATGGGCCCCCTGCTCGACCAGGCCAGGCACGCAGGGGTCGACGGCGGCCATGGCCGCCATCGACCATTATTGTAGAAGCGCCACTGACGTCAAATATCCGTTTTCAGACGCAGATGGATGTGTTTTCATCTGAATTGCACGCAGTATTCAGGCAATTTGATGATTTCGAAGAATCTGACCAACCGCCTGGTCGACTGGCCCGGACCAATGCGGCAAGGCCAACGCAAGCGCCTGCTGCAAGGCACCGCTATCCAGACGAGAATTGGCCGGCCGGACGGCCTGGGCCGGGTAATCCACACTGGCAACGGCGTGGATGCGCTCGGGCTGCAATCGCGTGGCAAACCCAAGCGCCTGGATATGCCGCACGATATGGCAGGCCAGCGCGTAACGGCTCACCGCACCGGCCGCGGTCAGATGATACAGGCCGGGCGCCAGCCCTCCACGGCTGCACGCCTCGATGGCCCGGGCCGTCACCTGCGCGAGCAGGCGTGCAGACGTGGGCGCCCCCACCTGATCGGCAACGACCGACAGGGCATCACACGTCAGCGCGCGCATGACCAGGGTATGCACGAAATTTCCAGGATGTGCCGAAAATACCCAGCTGGTCCTGAAGATCAGGCACTGGCAGCCACTGCCCAGAATGGCCCGCTCGGCGGCCTGCTTAGTCTGCCCATAGACGTTCAGCGGCGCGGTCGCGTCCGCTTCCAGATAGGGCAGCGCCTTCCGGCCATCGAATACATAATCGCTGGAGTAATGCACCAGAAGCGCACCCGCCTGCCGCGCCCAGGCCGCCATGAGGGCCGGCGCCCGCGCGTTGACCTGCCAGGCCCGATCCCGGTCGCGTTGCGCTTCATCCACTGCGGTATAGGCGGCGGCGTTGACGATGACCTGCGGCCGGACCTGCTGCAGCAGGCGCTCGAGACCGCCCAGCCCGCCTTCGGGCGGCTCCGCTGCCGCCGACGCCAGGCCGGCGGCCAGATCCAGCTGTGCGCGCCCGACTGCATGCACCGCCCCCAGAGGGGGCAATGTCTCTTGCAGCGCACGGCCGACCTGCCCATCCTTGCCCAACAGCAGAAACCTCACAGGATGCTCCGGGCGCCCATCAGGCAAGCGGCTCGATCGACCTACTGCGCGCGCTTGAGCATCTCGGCCAGATCGACGGGCGGCGCAGGCAATTCGAACTGATCCGCATGCGGGGCCTGCCCGGAAATGGACCCCAGGGCGTAATCGCTGCCATAGCGCAGCATGCCCTTGCCATCGGCCGGCAAAGCGGCCAGGAAGTCGTCGGCCTGGCCCTGCCCGAACAAAGACAGAATCCCGGTCATGAACACCCGGGTCATTTCGGCGGCCCGCGCGTCATCGGTGAGAACGGCCTCGACCGACGTGCGCTCACCATCGGCATCCACCGCGGTGATCCGGTACACACGCCCCGGCAGGCCGGCCACGGTTTCCGTCTGGCCGGTGGGCTCGACCGACGCGATATCGGCCGGCAAGGGCTGATCGGCGCCCAGGCCGTTCTGGAGCATGCCCCCCATGGCCTTGAGCATGCCGCTGACCTCCATCACCAACGGCGCGCCGTCCTCGAATGCAACGGCATAGACCTTGCCATCACGGATCAACATGAACTCATCCGGATTCTCGGCATCGACATTGATACGCAGACTGCCATCATCCTGCCAGGCCAGCTTCATGGTTTCGCCCGAGCCCGATGTACGATCCACCACGGTGGCCGTTCCGGCCGCCACGGCCGCCAACGGAACCAGCGCGATCCACAGGGCGCCCAGGTAAAGAAACGGTTTTCGCAGCACGGACATGGTATGGCCTCTCGCATGATTGCACATCGCGAAATGGTACCAGAGTGGTCCCTGCATGGCAGGGCCTTCGTGCCACCGTGTAAAATCCAGGCTTGCAAACAACCAGGGGCGGCCGTGGCGCCACGGCTTGGTACGGGATGAACCGGAACCTTTTTCTGCTCACCATCTGCCAGGGCCTGTTTCTGGTGAACAACATCACGTTCATCACGATCAACGGGCTGGTGGGGCTGGACCTGGCCCCCTACCCCTGGATGGCGACCTTGCCCATCATGGGCTATGTGGTGGGCGGCGCGCTGGCCGCGCCGCTGGTGGCCCGCACCCAGGAACGCCACGGGCGGCGAGGCTCCTTCCAGACAGGTCTGCTCGTCGCTTTGGGTTCGGCGCTGCTGGCGGCAGTGGCCGCCCAGTTCCAGTTGTTCTGGCTCCTGCTGCTGGCGACCGTCATCGCTGGCTACTACAACGCCAACGGGCAGCTGTACCGTTTTGCCGCGGCAGAACTCACCCACCCCGCCTGGCACGAAAAAGCGGTCTCGCTGGTGTTGGCCGGCGGTCTGCTCGGCGCCGTGATCGGCCCCAGCCTGGCCGGCTGGACGCGTGTCATCCTGCCAGTCCCGTTCGTCGGCGCCTACCTGGCTCTGGCCGTGGTCGCCGTAGTGGCCATGGGGCTGATGGCGCTGATCCATTTCCCGCCCGAAGCACCGCGCCATGCCGATGCCCCACAAGGACGCCCCGTCGCAGAGATCATGCGTCAGCCGGTGTTTTTCGTGGCCACGTTCAGTGCGGCCATCAGCTATGGCGTCATGAACCTGCTGATGGCCGCCACCCCTTTGGTGATGGACATGCACCGGTTTGAGTTCGCGGACATCGCCATGGTCCTGCAATGGCACGTGATCGGCATGTATGCGCCAGGCTTCATCACTGGACACTTGATCCGGCGCTTCGGCGTGCTGCAGATCATGGGCATCGGGACCGTGCTGCTCGTATTGTGTGCGCTCATTGCCTTGTCGGGGACCGGCTTCACCGATTTCCTGATTGCCCTGACTTTCCTGGGGGTGGGCTGGAACTTCCTGTTTACGGGCAGTACTACGTTGGCGCTGGGCGCCTACCGGCCCGAAGAAAAAGACCGCGCCCAGGCCGCCATCAATTTCTGGGTATTCGTAACCATGGCAATCACCTCGTTTACCTCGGGCGCGGTGGCCACCACGGGGGGCTGGGCCTGGCTGAACGTCGGCTCACTGCCCGCGCTGGTGCTGGTGATGGTGGCGCTGCTGTGGCTGTGGCGGCAAAATGGCCAGGCCCTGACCCGGCCATGACCGGCATGGGCCGCAAAAAGGCGCGCATCGAGCCTGCTGTACAAACCGTGCGGGGATGGACAAAAACGATTTCATGATGCAGGATCAATGCGTTTTGAAACATTTTCACGGAATTTCCAGCCATGGAGCACTCCCAGACATTGTTGATCCTGGTCGGCAGCCCACGACGCACGGGCAACACGGCCACGCTGGCAGAAGGGGTTCGCCGCGGCGCCGCCGCAGCAGGGCATCGTGCCGTCGTTCGTTTCATCGACGACTACGTCAGCGGGTTCCTGCGCAACTGCCGAACATGCCGGCAGGAAGACGGCTCGTGCGCCATTCCAGATCAATTCAGAACGCTGTTCGTCGATGATTTCCTGCCAGCCAGCGGGGTGGTGTTCTGCACCCCCCTCTATTGGTATGGCGTATCGGCGCAGACGAAAGCGTTCTTTGATCGCATGTTCTGTTACCAGTCAGCCTCCAGCCCCGACCACGCCCAAACGATCCAGCGCATGTCGCACAAGCGCCTCGGCCTCGTCATCGCCTCCGAAGAAACGTACCCCAGCGCGGGGCTGGGCGTGATCCAGGAAATCCAGGAATACGCGCGCTATACGCGCTCAGAGCTGGTCGGCGTCGTGCGCGGGTTTGGCAACCGGCACGGCGAGGTTCGCCAGGATCCCAACGAGCCGGTACAAGCGGCCGAGCGGCTGGGGCAGGAATTTTTCCTGCGCAAGTACTCAGACTACTGCATCGATACCGAGCGCAGTGCGGGGGTGTGGTCGGCCTGAAGGCATCGCAGGATACGCAACCGGCTGAAACAGGTATTGAAAAAGCCCGATGATGGGTTTGATCATCGGGCTTTTGGAATGTTGGCGGAGCGGACGGGGCTCGAACCCGCGACCCCCGGCGTGACAGGCCGGTATTCTAACCAACTGAACTACCGCTCCGGAATGCTGAAAGCCCTGGCGTCCCCTAGGGGATTCGAACCCCTGTACCCACCGTGAAAGGGTGGTGTCCTAGGCCTCTAGACGAAGGGGACAGGACATTCAACACGTTTGGTGGAGGTAAGCGGGATCGAACCGCTGACCTCTTGCATGCCATGCAAGCGCTCTCCCAGCTGAGCTATACCCCCAAACAAACCTTCGTTTGCGAAGAAACGAGATTATGCACGAATTCCCGTAGTGGTGCAAGTACGCCAAGACCCCCCTACAGGCCGCTGCAATGCCCGCATTAGAAATATTTGCTTACCATGTTTTTCTTGCAGCACCCATGCCGTCGGCATGGACATGAAGTAGCATGAATGCGACAAATTAAACTATAGATAGAAGAACATAGCGTGATTTAACAGTCAGATGCAGTTTTTCGAGGCTTGCCAACCCACGCCGGGCTCTCTACGATCCACACTGTTTTTTGCGCCTGGGCCATCACGAACGGCCGATCTGCTCCGTGCCGGTCCAGCGGCGTGCCCACATCGACAGGATCGTATTTCATGCATACCCTGATTCTGAGTATTTCTTTCAGCGTCGCCGTCTCGATTTTCCTGAAACTGGCCAAGCGCCACGCTATCCGCGTAGACCAGGCCGTGGCCGTGAACTATCTCATGGCCATCGGGCTCTGCCTGTGGCTCCTGCGTCCGCCGCTGGGCAGCCTGTTCGATCAACCGGCCGGCAGCTGGGCGATTCTGATCCTGCTGGGCATTCTGCTGCCCAGCATCTTCCTGGTGATGGCGGCCGCCGTGCGGCAGGTCGGCATCGTGCTCAGCGACACCGCGCAGCGCCTCTCGCTGCTGGTACCCATTCTTGCGGCCTTCCTGATGTTTGGCGAAAGTCTCTCGGGCGCCAAGGCAACCGGCATTCTCGTCGCCTTCGGTGCGCTGGTGTGCCTGGTCTGGCGCAAAGCCGCCCTCGCCCCCGCCGGCTCCGAGATCCACGCCTCCGAGATCCACGCCTCCGAGATCCACGCCTTAAACGATCCACACCGCGATCCACACCGCCCCGGAAACACGGCCACCCATGGCCATCGGCACGGCGCCTGGATTCTGCTCGGGGTCTGGGCGGGTTATGGCACCATCGACGTGCTGTTCAAGCAGATGGCCCGCCTGGGCAGCCAGTTCACCAGCAGTCTTCTGCTCAGCTTCACCCTGGCAGCCCTGCTGATCTTCGCCTGGCTTTTTCTGCGCCGCACCCGCTGGCACGCCCGCAGCCTGGCCAGCGGCTTGTTGCTGGGCGCGATGAACTTTTCCAACATTTATTTCTACATCCGCGCGCACCAGAGCTTTCCCGAAAACCCCACCCTGGTGTTTGCCGCCATGAACATCGGCGTCATCTCAGTGGGCACCCTGGTCGGCGCCGGGTTGTTTGGCGAACGGCCCAGTCGCCTGAACCTGCTGGGCATCGCCCTGGCCCTGATCGCCGTCTTCCTGTTGCTGCCCCGCTGACGTTTCGGTGGCCGGATCCGCGTGGATACCGTCCACCAGCGGATCGTCGATCACCGGATCGTGCGAGATATCGCGCTGTATGTCGACCCGCGGGTCGAGCACCGCCATGACGTGCGAGCTTTGCAGGGTATCGGACATTGGTACGAACTGGGTGGGCGCGTCTTCACTCACGTGCGTACCCTTGACACGCTTCTCGCGTACCAGGCCCAACAGCAGCACGGCACACACCGAAACGAACATGAAATAGACATCCGGCCCGAACATCCGCATCAGCACGCCGGCCACCAGCGGGCCCATGCAGGCCCCCAGCCCGTATACCATGTACAACAGCGCGCTCAGGCCCACGCGGCGCTCGGGATCGACATTGTCGTTGGCAAAGGCGGCACCGACCGGATACAGGGTGAACTGCACGATCCCCAGTACGGCTGAGAAGCCCACCAGCGCCCAATAGGGGAACTGCAGCCAGCCCCACAGCGGTACCCCCAGCAAAAACAGCAACACGGCGCCGGCCCGGATCAGGCGGACCCGGCTGATGCGATCTGCCAGCCAGCCCAATGGCCACTGGACGATCAGGCCGGCAGCCACCGATACCGCCAGGAACACCCCGACCTGGTCGTGGTCCATATGCTGCTGCAAGCCATAGACGGGCGCCAGGCCATAAAACGCCCCGCCCAGTATGCCCGCAATCAGCAGAGTCGTCAGCGAGAGCGGCACCCGGGACAGGTAATAGCGCAGCGCCAGCGGCGCCGGCACTTGCAGGGCGGGATGCACGCGGCGCGTCAGTGCGATCGGGACCAGGCTGAGGACGCTGCAGATCGCCACGAAGATCAGCGGCCGGTTGCCCAGATCGGGAAACAGCCCCAACGACAGCTGCCCGAGCACCGTGCCCAGGCTGGAGGCCACCATATAGAAGGCAAACACCGTGCCGCGGACGGCGTTTTCCGTCTGTTCATGCAACCAGCTCTCGATGGCGATGAACAGGCAGACCATGGCGACCCCTGCAATGAAGCGCAGCACGAGCCAGAACCAGAGGTCGTAAAACAGCGCCATCACTAGGAAATCCGCCGTGACCACGGCGGCACACGCCGCATAGGCCCGGATGTGCCCCACCTGAATGATGAGATAATGGCCTACCCGCGCCCCCAGCACCAACCCGACATAGTAGGCGGCAATGATGGCGCCCACCCAGACTTCGGACTCGGAGGCGGCCGTGAGACGCAAGCCCAGATAGGTATTGAAGAGGCCCGAACTGAGCAGCAGGATAAGCGTTGCCAGGTACAGGGAGAAGAAGGCGCCTATCGTTTTGGCCATGCCGTGCACAGGAGGGAGGGGACGGACGCCCACGACCCTGTGGCGTCAAAGCAGTATGATAGCAGCCCCTTCCTGATTCGAACGAGTCAACTTTTTTGATTATGATGTGGCGATGACTCCCTCAGAACCGCAAGCGCGCCTCAGTCACCTGGATGAGGACGGCCGTGTGCGCATGGTCGATGTCGGCCACAAGGCCCGCACCCACCGCAGCGCGATGGCCGAGGCCCGCATACGCATCGGCCCCAAGGCCTGGGGTTTGCTCTCGGCCCAGGCCAACGCCAAGGGCGAAGTGCTCAATACGGCGCGCATCGCCGGCATATTGGCCGCCAAACGCTGCGACAGCCTCATTCCCTTGTGCCACAGTCTGCCACTCAGTTTCGTGGGGGTCGAATTCACCGCCGATGAAACCAGCCACACCCTGACCATTCGCAGCACGTGCCGCAGCGAGCACACCACGGGGGTCGAAATGGAAGCCCTGACAGCGTGTTCCGTCGCCGCCCTCACGGTGTACGACATGTGCAAGGCGGCCGACAAGGGCCTGGTCATCGAGCAGGTGCGCCTGTTGCACAAATCCGGAGGCAAAAGTGGAGACTGGCACGCTGATTGAAGTCCTGTATTTTGCCCGCGTCGCCGAACACACGGGCATGCGTCGCGAAACCGTGCCGCTGGCCGCGCCCACGCCGGCCGGCGAATGGCTGCAGGCGCTGGTCGAGCGGTTTCCCACCCTCGCGCCTGCCAGCCACCTGAAGCTGGCGATCAATCAGGAACACGCACGGGCCAGCGATCTAATCCGCCCGGGCGACGAAATCGCTGTCTTCGACCCCGTCACCGGAGGCTGACCATGGACGTGCGCATCCAGACGCACCCTTTCGACGCCGCGCAGCTGGCGGGCGAGCTGCAGCGGCGTACGGCAGGTCAAGCCGGGGCCATCGTGCATTTTCTGGGCATGGTGCGTGACTACAGCCCGGATCAGGCATCGCGCAGCCTGTATCTCGAGCACTATCCAGGCATGTGCGAACGCGAAATTCGTCAGCTGTGCCAGCAAGCCCACGCCCGCTGGGACATTCTCGACAGCCTGGTGGTGCATCGGGTCGGCGAGCTGCCGCTCACGGAGCCGATCGTATTCGTCGGCGTGGCCAGCCGGCACCGTGGCATGGCCTTCCGAGCGTGTGAATTCCTGATCGACGCCCTCAAGACCCGCGCGCCCTTCTGGAAGCGCGAGACACTCGACGACGGTCGGGCATTCTGGGTGGCCCAGCGCCAGTCCGATGCCGAAAAAACGGCACAATGGGGTCTCGAACCCATCCACCATGGTGCGCTCGGCACAGCAAACAACGACGCAGAAAACGATGAGCCTGCTTGATTTCGACACCGCCCAGGCACGCCTGGCAGCCTGTGCACCACGCCCCGCGGCCCACGACACCCTGCCGCTCGATCAACTCGCCGGGCGCGTGCTGGCTCGCGACATCATTGCCGCGCGCGACCTTCCCCCCGCAGACAACAGCGCCATGGACGGTTATGCGGTGCGACGCGCCGACATCCCGGGCAGCGACACCCCGCTGCCCATCCAACAGCGCTGCTTTGCCGGCCATGCACCCGAACCGTTGCAACCCGGCCAGGCCATCCGCCTGTTCACCGGCAGCCTGATTCCAGACGGCGCCGACACCGTGATCATGCAGGAAGACACGCACGAAGACGAACGCGGCGTCACCTTTCTGCGGATCCCCAAGGCCGCGGGTACGCATATCCGCCGCCAGGGCGAAGACATGCAAAAAGGTCGCGTCATCCTGGCACGCGGCAGCCTGGTCGAAGCAGGCGCCATTGCCATGCTGGCCGCCCAGGGTTTTACCCAGGCCGCCGTCACGCCCCGCGTGCGGGTGGGCGTGCTCAGCACCGGAGACGAGCTCGTGGCGCCGGGTCAGCCTCTGCCGCCGGCTGGCATCTACAACTCGAATACACCCATGCTGGCCGCGCTGTGCCGCCGCCTGGGCGCCGAACCCACCTTGCTGTGCCACGCGCCCGACGATACCGGGGCAATCGCCAGCGCCCTCGAAGCGCTTTGCAGCGCCTGCGATCTGGTGCTCAGTGTCGGCGGGGTGTCGGTCGGCGAAAAAGACCTGATCAAGCCCGTCATCGAATCCATGGGGGGGGCGCTCGATCTCTGGCGTGTCCGCATGAAGCCCGGCAAGCCCGTGGCGCTGGCCCACCTTCAGGGCAAGCCCCTGGTGGGCCTGCCGGGCAATCCGGTCTCGGCGTTCGTGGTCTTCACCCTGCTGGTCAGCCCGCTGATTCGTGGCATGCAGGGGCGCCATACGGTGTACCCGCCAACGCGCCGGGGCATGATCGCACAGGCGGGCACGCTGGGGGGGGAACGCGACGACTTCCTGCGCGTGCAGGCCCACCCGCAGGCGCAGGGGGTACCCCAACTGGAGCCCCACCCGCAGCAGAGTTCGGGCGCCCAGGCGAGTCTGGCCTGGGCCCACGGGCTGGCACGCATCCCGGCCGGCGCCCGGCTGCAGTCGGGCGCCGAGGTCGACTGGTACGCGTTTTCAGACTGGCTGGCCTGATCGCCCAAAGACGCCTACCGCCAATCAGCCGGCGCATTCAGGTTGCGCCATTCCGATTCAGGCTGAAAATCCACTGCCCGGGCCTGTACATGACCCAACCAGGCCTGTACCCGCCGCTGGCCGGTACGCAGGAAAGCCTCCAGGGCCGGGGCCTGGCTGGCATGCACCAGCAGACACAAGGGATGCGGGCCTGCGGGGGTGCGGGCATGGGCAGGATGCTGCGGGCTGGCCCGTGCGGCCAGACGTTGCAGCAAATCACCTGGCAGGCCGGGGACGTCGACCGGTACGACGAACAGCCAATCCGCGGGGGCGTGCAGCAGACCCGCCAGGACGCCTGCCAGCGGCCCGCTGCCGAGCAGGCCCGAAGGGTCGGTCAGCACCGGGCCGTGCCGGGCGTAATCGAGCAGATGCCGGTTGGCGCTGATGAACAGGCTGGACACCCCTTGCGAGCGCATGTAGCCCCCTGCCTGCGCGACCAGTGGACGGCCCTGCCAGATCATGAGGCCTTTGTCGGCCCCAGGCCGCTGGACACTGCGCATGCGTGTGGACTGGCCACCCGCGAGAATGAGGCCCTGCACCCGGGCTACAGGGACATACGACCCGGCCACACCTGCCGCCACCGATTCAGCCCCCGATGTAGCTCATCTCGATCTTGTGTTCGCGATGGGCCTCGCCGCGGATTTCGGAATAACGGTCTGCCCGGGTCTGCCAGACGCCTGCCAGACGCATGGCCAGCGCATGGTCATCGGCGCCCATGCGCAGCAGACCCCGCATGTCGTGGCCCTGTTCGGCGAACAGGCAGGTGAACAGCCGACCTTCCGGCGACAGCCGCAGGCGTGTGCAATCGCCGCAAAATGGCTGTGACACGCTGGTGATGAGGCCGATTTCTCCGCCGCTATCGGCATAGGCCCAACGGGCGGCGACCTCGCCCCGATAACGTGGCTGTACGGGCTCCAGCGGGAATTCGGCCGCAATGCGTTGCACGACTTCGGCGCCAGTGACGACTTCTTCCATGCGCCAGCCATTGGTGTTGCCCACGTCCATGTACTCGATATAGCGCAGGATGTGGCCCGTATGGCGGAAATGCCGCGCCATGGGCAGGATCTGGGCATCGTTCATGCCCCGGCGCACCACCATGTTGACCTTGACCGGTGCCAGACCCGCCGCGGCGGCGGCTTCGATGCCGGACAAAATGGTCGCCACCGGCACGCCGCTGTCGCTCATGCGCTGGAACAGGACATCATCCAGCGCATCGAGGCTGACCGTCACACGGCTCAGCCCCGCCTGCGCCAGGGCTCTGGCCTTGCGCGCAAGCAACGTGCCGTTGGTGGTCAGGGTGATTTCGGGGGCCTGGCCATCGGGCATGCGCAGTTCGGCCAGCATGCCGACCAGCCGCTCGATCTGCTTGCGCAACAGCGGTTCGCCACCCGTCAGACGGATCTTGCGCACGCCCTGGGCGACGGCAATGCGGGCCAGGCGGGTGATTTCTTCGAAGGTGAGCAGCGCGCTTTGCGGCAAAAATGCGTGGTCTGCCCCGAAGAGCTCACGCGGCATGCAGTAGGTGCAGCGAAAATTGCAACGATCTGTGACTGAGATCCGCAAATCGCGCAGCGGACGCCCCAGCGTATCGAGCAAGGTACCGGCGGGGGTGCCCATGGCAGGTGCCATGGGCGCGCCAGCAGGCCCGCGGGGAATGACACGAGGCATTGGAGTCAGTCGTTTTCCTTGACCCGGTAGACCAGAGTGGCCACCTTGGCCAGACCCAGTACCTTGACCGTGACGCTGCCCAGGAGCAGGCGTGACAGGCCGCTGCGCCCATGACTGCCGATGAAGATGAGATCGCAGCCTTCTGACTGGGCCGCCTGGACGATGCCGTCGGCCACGTTGAAATTGGATACGGCCAGCGACGAGGCCTTCACGCCCGCCGTGGCCGCGCGATCGAGCACAGCCTGCAGGTATTTCTTGGCCTGCTCGGCGGCCGTGCGGTCGTAGTCTTCGTCTGTGATGGCATACGCGGCGGCCATGCCATCGAAACCCACGGTGGCCGCAAAGGGCTGGGTGACATGCAGAGCCACGATCTCTGCGCCAATGGACCGGGCAAAGCATACGCCTTTGTTGGCGGCTTGCGAGGACAGCTTGGAACCATCAGTGGGGATCAGGATTTTCTTGAACATGTGCAACTCGTCCGAATACGTGATGGGAACTTCGAGCATACCCGGTATACAAGAAAAAACACAATCCGATCTGGCCCTGATTTGATCTATCACAGAAAACGCATCGGTAAGTGCTTGTTTCGACGCGGTGGCGCGGCATTCGGCCAAGGCGCCGCCGCGTTCGGGTCACCCGCCCCGATGCGCGCGTTCGTACAATTTCGTGCAACGGGCACCGGAACGGCAGTAGGCCAGCACAGGGCCCGGCAATTCCTGCAGCAGCCGAGCGAATTCGGCCACGTTTTCAGGCGTGATGGCGCGGCCGTCGACGGGCTGGTAGTGGACCTTCAGACCGGCCGCCACGGCGGCGGCGATCACGTCGTCAGAACGGGGCTGCGCGGCGCCGCCCTCGCCATCCGGACGATTGATGATGACCGACTTGAAACCCGCCCGGGCCAGGGCTGGCATGTCGTCGGGGCCCAACTGGGGCGCCACGGAGAATTCAGGGGTGATGCGGTGGTATTCAGGGTTCATGCGGATGCTCCGGGGTACGGGACACAGCCCGATCAATCATCAATTGGTGCGTATCGAGCCAGTGCTGCATGCCCGCGCCCGACAGGACCTGATACTCGGCCTGGCGCTGGGCCGACAGGCCATCGCCCGGGTGATCGCCCAGCGCCGGATGGCACATGAGGACGTCGCCATCCTGAGCCTGAGCCAGCCAGGCAACCATGCAGCGTTCGTAAGCCGCTACGCCACCGTCGAAATCATACACCCCCAGAAAGCCCGGGTTCTGTTGAATGCCAAGCAGCCGGGCCCGATGGCGCAAGCCGCCCGCCCCCAGGGCCGCAATCACCCATGCCTTGGCCTGGCTGCGCCATGGCAACCCCCGGGTGCGCGGCCGACCCGTATCGCGGATCCAGGGACGGCCCCGCCCGGCCGGCGGCAAGACCCGCAGCAGAGCATCCCGCACCATGGGCAGCTGGTGCACGTGCTGATGCCCATCGATGTAATCGGGCAGGCGCCCAAAGAGCGCCTGGAAGCGCTGCCACTGAGCCAGTACGCCATGGCGCAGGCGCTCGGCCGGCAGCCGGCCCAGAAAGGCGGCCCGTATGAATGCCCCCAGCGGCATGCACAAGCCCGCCTGCCCCAGGGGTTCGGTGAAATTGAGATGCAGGCCCACCTGCAGCCCCGCCTGCGACAAGGCGGCCAGATCCGCGGCATTCAGCGCCGGCCCATCGACCAGCACACTGGTACCGGACAGCCGGCCCTGGCGCGCCAGAGCCAGGACCCCGGCATTGATGGCCGGATTCATGCCGAAGTCGTCGGCGCACATTACAATGCGCCCGGGGAGCGCCCCCACCCCGATACTTTTAGCATCCATGTTCAGAAAGCTCGCTACCCAGATCGGCTGGTTCGTCATTGTAGGCTGCGCAGCGGCCGCCACGCACTGGCTGGTGGCCATTGCCTGCGTGTCCTGGACGGGCCTGGCCCCCCTGCTGGCCAACGTCGTCGGTTGGCTGGTGGCGTTCGTGGTGTCCTTCGCAGGCCATTATGGCCTGACGTTCCGCTCCCAGCAGGCCCCGCTGTGGCGTGCCGCGCGCCGTTTTTTTCTGGTGTCGGCCCTGGGCTTTGCCGTGAACGAGGCCGCCTATGCGCTGCTGCTGCATACCACCCCCCTGCCCTACGACATCCTGCTGGCCATCGTGCTGGCCGGCATGGCGGGCATGACCTTCATTCTGGGGCGTTGGTGGGCGTTCCGGCACAGCCGCTGACGGTCTCGATGGCCGGTATCAGCCACAGGCCCATCTTGTGCGCCTGTGCCATGGGGGCGCGGTCGGCCAGGGCGGGCCAGGCGTGCGCCTCGTCCAGCCAGGCCAGCACCCAGGTGGCCGGATGCGCCGGACTGCACAGCTCGGCCTGGAAACGCTCTGGCGACCATAAGCGCAGCGCAGCCTGCTCGGGCTCGAACCCGCCGGCCTCGGCCAGCTCGCGACGCCAGTTGTCGCTGCGCAGCGCATCGGGCCCCTGCCACTGCGCAACCACCCGCACCGGCCCCCCCCAGCCTGCATACAGCGGCACGTCGTACGCATAATGATCGACCATCACCAGCTGATCCTGCGGGGCGGCCGACCGGGCCAGTACCTGGGCCAGGTCCTGCGTACTGCGCGGCGGAAACAACACCACGGCCAGCACCGCCAGCAAGCACAGACCCGCGGCCACCAGCGCATGGCGCACGAAGCTGCGCGCGACACCCGGGTCGGTCAGTTCTTCGCGCTGCTCGAAGGTTTCCTGGATGAACCAGGCCAACGGCGGTAAGGCCGCAATCACATAGCCCACCAACTTGGATGCCGGAATAGAAAAAAACAGCACCACCACCAGCAGCCACGACAACATCAGCCCACGCAGCACGTTTCTGTCGACTTGCTCGACACGCCGCGCGGGCGGCACGAACGCCGTCTGGATGGGACCCTGCAGGCGCAGCCAGCGCCATAGCTGAATCGACCAGGGCAGCATGAGCACCAGGAGCACTGGAACGTAAAACCAAAAAGGCTGAGGATTGTTGAAACCCGGCTCGAGAAACCGCTGAAAATGCTGGTGCACAATGTAGTAGTCGAAGAACCCGGGATAGTGCAGCTGCATGGCGACCATCCAGGGCAGCACCAGGGCCAGGAACAGCAAGAGGCCCGGCCACCAGAACAGACGCCACAAGGCCTGCCAGCGGCGTCGCCCGGCCAGCCAGAAAAACAGCACCCCACCCGGCAGGACGACACCGATCAGCCCCTTGGCCATGAACCCCCCCGCCGCGGCCGCGTACAAGGCAAGGCGCGCCCAGGTGTCGGGGCGCAATTGTTCGTGGCGAAATACCGCATCGGCCCCGGCGAGAATGGTCAAGCTCATCAGCGCCGCCACCAGCATGTCCAGATTGGCATAGTGGGCAGCCCCGAACAGAAACGGCTGAACGGCCAGGATCAGGGCGGTCTGGCCGGCCGCACGGCTGCGGGCATAGCGGCGCAGGAACAGGTAGAGCACGGTCACCAGCACCGTGGCGGCCAGCACGGACACCAGCCGCCCGGCCCAGGCGTGGTCGCCGAACAGGGCCAGCGACGCGGCGGTCAGCCAGTAGAACAAGGGCGGCTTGTGAAAGAACGGCAGGCCGTCCAAGCGGGGCACCAGGAAATCGCCAGTCTGCAGCATTTCCCAGGCGACGCCTACGTAGCGGCCCTCGTCGGGCAGCAGCAGGGGATACATCCAGGTAGTGGCCGCCAGCCACATGAAGGTGAACAAAGCCACCCAGCCTGGATGACGCCGCGGCCGCATCCACATCCAGAGCTGCAGGGCCCCATCGACCAGGCGGCTGGCCGGCAGCGGGTAGCTCATGGCGGCCCCCCGCCGATGCCGGGAGCGTGGCCAGGGAGGTCGCCCGACGCCGGACGGCCGGCCTGCGCGTGGGCATCGCCCTGATCGGACGCGTCGTTTGGCGCAGGACCAGACGCGTGGCCGGCCACACCATCCGGCATGGGCGGCGCCGCAGGCCGGGTCGGGCCGCCGGCAAGCGCCAACCCCTGCCCCACCGTTTCACGGACCAGATAAATGGGCCGCGCCTTGACCTCGGTGAAAATGCGCGAGACGTATTCCCCCACCACCCCCAGCGACATGAGATTCACCCCCGAGAAGAACAGGATCACGCTGATCAGGGTGGCCCAGCCGCGCACGGGATCACCGAACAGAAGGTGGGTGATGATGATGAACAGGCCGTACAGGAAAGCCACCAGAGACAGGCAGGCCCCGACCAGGCTGATCAGCCGCAGGGGCCAGGTGGTGAAGGCCGTCAGGCCATCGATCGCGAAGCCCAGCAGCTTGAGGGGGCGAAACCGGCTCACCCCATGCAGGCGCTCGGGGGGCATGTAGGAGATCGCCTCCGACTCGAAACCCACCCAGGCGAACAGGCCTTTCATGAAGCGGTCCCGTTCGGGCAGCTGCTTGAGGGCGTCGACCACGGCGCGGTCCATCAGACGGAAGTCGCCCGCGTTGGCGGGCACCCGCAACCCCCCCGCACCGTGCATCAGGGCGTAGAAAACACGGGTTCCGAGGCGCTTGAGCCGGGTTTCGTCGTGACGGCTGGCCCGCACGGCGTAGACCATCTGCACACCGTCGCGCCAGCGCGCCAGCATGGCTGGAATCATGTCGGGCGGATGCTGCATGTCGGCGTCCAGGCAGATCACGGCGTCGCCCCGGGCCGCTTCGATCCCCGCCGTGAGGGCCGCTTCTTTGCCAAAATTGCGCGACAAGCGCAGATAGACGATTTCGGGGTGCAGGCAAACCCAATGGCGCATGAGTTCAGGGGTGCCGTCGGTGCTGCCGTCATCCACCACGATGATCTCGGATACGCCATCCTGGGCGGCCAGCACGGCCAGCAGTTCAGGCAGCAAAATAGCCAAATTGGCCTGTTCGTTCAGACAGGGGACGACACAGGACAGGGTCGGGGATTCTCGCATGCAGGCATGATAACTGAGCCACATGTCGACAGGGGGCTTTTTTGCCCGGCCCCATAAAGATACCTATAATATGCATCTTCAAAATCCGTCTGCCCTTTCGTCCGGAATCCACTGCCTTATGCCTCCGCTGACCTCTATTCAGGAACCGGCCCGACCCGCTTCCCGCTCTCCCTCCTGGGGCGCCTTCCTGGCCCTTGGATTTCGCCCCTTGTACTTCATGGGGGCCGGCTGGGCGCTGGTCTCGATCGCGCTGTGGATTTACGCCCCGCAGGTCCTCGACGGCCCGCTGGCGGGCGTATACTGGCACGCCCACGAAATGCTGTGGGGCTTCATCATCACCATCGCCGTGGGCTTCCTGCTCACGGCCAGTGCCACCTGGACGGGGTTCAACCCGCTGCACGGGCGTCCGCTGGGCTGGCTGTGCCTGTTCTGGGTGATCGCACGGATCGGTTTCCTGCTGGGTGGAGACGTCGGGTTCTGGTTCGCCAGCCTGGCCGAAATGCTGTTCTTCCTGCTGGCGGCGGGCAGCCTGGCGCGCGTGGTGCTCAAAGGCCACAGCCGGCGCAACTATGGCCTGCCCCTGCTGCTGCTGGCGCTGGGCCTGGCCGACCTGCTCTACCTGCTGGCCGCGCGCGACGGCAATTACCTGCTGCTCATGCAGCGCTTCGACCTCGGGCTGATTGGCATGGCCATCGTGGCCTTGCTGATTGCCCGCCGGGTGATCCCCTTTTTTTCCATGCGCATGGTGTCCGGCCTGCAGATCCCGATGCTGACGCGTTCGGGTCACATACAGATGGTTTTCAGCGTGCTGGCGCTGAGCCTGGGCGTACTGCTGCAGGTGCTGGCAACCCCGGGCGGTACGCCCGGTAGCCAGCCGCAGGCCGCCCTGGCGTGGCTGATGGCCGCCAGTCTGGCCATCGCCGGGCTGATCAGCCTGGGCCAGCTGTGGTATTGGAAGCCGCGGGCGGTGCTGCACAAACCCATGCTCTGGATCCTGTACCTGGGCTATGCGTTCATTGCCATCGGCCTGCTGGCGGCTGCCATCCAGATCAGCGGCCTGTTCGATCCCGCACTGCTGCGCGGCCTGCTGGCACGCAGCGCCACCCACGTGCACCTGATCGGCATGGCGGGCTTCTGCATCCTCATCATCGGCATGATCACGCGCACGGCGCTGGGCCACCTGGGTCGCCCGCTGGCCCTGGACGGCAGCATGGTGGCCAGCTACTGGCTGATGATCCTGGCGGTGGCCCTGCGCCTGGCGGCGCTGTGGCCATCTGCCGCGACCGCAACGCTGCTCGACCTGGCCGCCGCAGCCTGGGTGCTGTGCCTGGGCCTGTACCTATGGCGTTTCGTGCCGATGCTGATCCGGCCGCGCCCGGACAAGCAACCGGTGCCCGTCGTCCAGCCCAAGAACGTTCAGCAGCAGCCTGCCCAGGCTCAGTAGCAGCGGACAGCCCGCCCCCAGCCATGCGCCTGACCCACATGAGCGATTACGCGGTCCGCCTGTTGATTTACCTGGGCACGCATCGCGAGCGCCTGTGCACCATCGCCGAGGTCGCCGGCGCCTACCGCCTTTCGGAACCGCACCTGATGAAAATCACGCAGCGCCTGGCGCGCCACGGCTGGATACGCACGGTGCGCGGCAAGAATGGCGGTATGGAACTCGCCCACGAACCCCAGGACATCCGCCTGGGGGCGCTATTGCGCGACATGGAAAACGATTGGGCGCTGGTCGAATGCATGGGCCCTGAAAATCGCTGCATGCTGAGCGATCGTTGTGG
>NZ_JBAYTI010000021.1:0-48065 GCF_041675725.1 Castellaniella sp.
CCGCGTGCTCGGCGAGTCCGTCACCATGGTCATCGGCGTCATCTTCATCCTTTGCGTCATGGCGTTTCGCCGCGGCATCGTCGGCGAGTGGCTGCACTGGCGCCAGCGCCGCGCCGCGGGGGGGCAGGCGGCCGCCAGCCAGCCATGAACCCGGGGGCTAGGCTTGCGAGCCGTCCGACGGCTCGTGGGCGCCCCAACCCCCACCCCCTGCGGTGACCATCACCAGGCGGTCTCCTTTCATCAGCCGGTGCGGGCCGCTCTTGGCAACCAGTTCGCGCCGGGCGCCGTCGGCGGACTCGATGCAGAAACGCGCAAGGGCCCCCGCCGAGCCGCCCGAGCTGCCGGCGGCTGGTGTCTTCGTACGCTCGCCGAGCACCGAGGCACGGACGTGGTCGGTCAATACCTCGATCGTCTTGCGTACCCCGTCGCCGCCTGGATGGCGGCCGCTGCCGCCTGACCCGCGCACGATCCCATACTCGATGAAGCGCACCGGCATGCTGGCCTCCATGCCTTCGATCGGCAGGTTCATGGTGTTGCCCATATGCACGCGGTGCCCGCTGATACCGCGGCCCGCCGCCGTGGCACCCATGCCGCCGCCGATGGTTTCGTAATGCACGAACGGCCTGTGGCTTTCGGGGACCACCCCGCCCATGGTGTAGACGCAGGCCGACCCATAGCTGCCGGCACAGGCCAGCTGTGGATAGGCTTCGCCCAACGCCCCCAGGAGCATGTCGGCCATGCGGTTCGCGGTCTCGGTATTGGCCGCCACCACCGGGTGGGGATATGCCGCATGGACGATGGAGTTCTCTGGGGCAATGATCTCCACCCCCGCGTAAACGCCCGAATTCGGCGAGATATCGCCCCCCAGGAAACTCAGCACGGTATAGAACACGGCTGAAGCCGTCACCGGCAAAGGCGCATTGATCGGACCCGCCACGCAAGGCGAGGAGCCCGTGAAATCAAAAATCAGGCGCACCCCCGTTTTCTTGATCCGGACCCTGACCAAAGGCGCCGCATCCGGATCGACGCCATCGCTGTCCAGGGTTTCTTCGCGCACGACCTCGGCATCCGGCAGGTCGCGCAGCCGCGCCTCGACCAGGCGACGGCTGTAGGCCTGCGTATCCGCCATGATGCGGGTGATGACGTTTGTTCCGTAGCGCGCGCACAGTTCGATCACCCGTTCGGTTGCCCGTTTGTGGCCAGCCAGGGCCGCGTGGAAATCCCCCTTGCGGTCGCCCGGCACCCGCACATTCGCCAGAATCAGCCGCAATACGTCTTCGCGTACGGCCCCTTCGTCGAGAATCCGGATGGGCGGGATCCGCAAGCCCTCTTTGATGATCTCATCCGACACGCTCGAGCTGCCGGCGGCGATGCCGCCGATGTCCGGCCAATGGATGCGGCTGAGCGCAAACCCCACCAGGATGCCCTGGGAAAAGATGGGTGTGAGCAGCGACATGTCCGGCAGATGCGTACCCCCTTCATAGGGATCGTTGAGGAGGACCCCATCCCCGTCCCGCCAGGTCTCTGGCGGATAGTATTTCAGGGCCGCCTGCCCCGTGTAGCGTGCAGCGCCCAGATGCACCGGGATGTCGACCCCTTGTGCGATCACGTTGCAGCGCACGTCGAGCAAGGCACAGGACAGGTCCGCCGACAGGCTGAGCAGCGGAGAAAACGACGTGCGCATGATGATGCTTTTCATTTCGGCGCAAATGGCATGCAAGGCGCTGTTGACCACCTCGAACGTGACCGGGTCCTGCTCCAGCACGCCCGGCCCCAACGGCGCATCCGCCGGTCCGGATGGCGCCATCCCATCCTTGCCATATTCTTGTCCGTATTTTTTCGAGGCCATGATTTCACCCACCAGAAAGCTTGAAGATGACACTGCCGTCGGCCTGTACGCTGGCCACGGTATCTTGGGGCACCCAGATCGTCGAGCCCGAATGATCGATCAATACCGGGCCCCGCAGGGACTGGCCGGCGCAGTCTCGCGCCCGATGAACGGGAACCTGATGCGTGTGTCCGTCGGCGTCCAGATAGGCGCGCACTTGATGGGCACCGCCGTCGACGGTGGCGGGGGCTGGATCGAACAAGCGCTCGCCCTGCATCTTGAGTGGCAGACTGGCCACCAGATGAATGTTCACCAGCTCGATGCGCGAGCCCGACAAATCGAAGCCGAATTCGTCCTGGTAGGCGGCCCGGAAACGCTGCTCGATCAAGGCCACGGCCGGCATGGGGTCGTGCACTTCGCCCAGCGACACCCGCAGCTCGAAGAGTTGCCCGACGAAACGCAAATCGGCGAAGCGCTGGTACTGCGCCTGCGCAGCATCCGCCGATTCAGCCGCAAGCAGACCGGCCACCTTGCTTGCCAGGCCCTCGAAGGCCGCGACCACGGCGGCCGGATCGAGCGCCTCGAGCGGCTGCAACAGGGTGGCCGACACGTCATGCCGCACCTCGCCAAGCACCGCGCCCAACGCGGAAAAGATCCCGGACTGGGGTGGAATCAGTACATCGCGCACGCCCACCTCGGCCCCGACCAGGGCGGCATGCAACGGCCCCGCACCCCCCGAAGCCAGGAGGGAGAATTCGCGCGGGTCGTAGCCGCGGCGCACGGTAGCCAAACGCACCATCTCCGTCATGTTGGCAACAGCAATCTCGATGATGGCATGCGCGGCCCGGGCCAGCGACCAGCCCATGGGCTGTGCGATGTGGCGTTCGATGGCCCCGACCGCCGCATCGCGCGAAAAATGGATCCCGGTGCCCTCGAACGTCTCGCTGCTCAGCGTGCCGATCACGGCATGCGCGTCGGTCACGGTCGGCCGTTGTCCGCCCTTGCCATAGCAGGCCGGCCCCGGATCCGCGCCGGCGCTGTCAGGCCCCACCTTGGGTACGCCGCCTGGATCGATCCAGGCAATGCTGCCGCCCCCGGCGCCGACCTCTACGATATCGAGCACCGCACTGCGTATGGGATAGCCACCCACGTTGCGCCCGCCCTCGAGCCGATCTGCATGGAATTCGTCTGTGACCCTGGGTTGATAATCATGAATCACGCCGGCTTTGGCGGTCGTGCCCCCCATATCGAACGCAATGAGATTGGGCCGGCCGGTCACCCGGGCATAGGCCTGTGTCGCAATCATGCCCGCTGCCGGGCCCGATTCGATGAGGTGCACCGGATAGCGCTGCGCGTTGTCGGGCGACGTCAGGCCGCCGTTGGACTTGACCACCATCAGGCTGCGCACCCCCAGCCGGCGGGTTTCGTGATCGAGCCGTCGAACGTAGCGCTGCACGGCCGGGCCGATGTACGCATTGACCACCGTCGTGCTGGTGCGCTCATATTCGCGAAACTCGGGGCATACGTCGTGAGACACGGAAATGAAGTGATCCGGAAACGCCTGCCGCAGTGCGGCGGCGAGCCGGGCTTCGTGGACCGGATTGGCGTAGGCATGCAGGCAGGAAATGGCAAACGCCTCGGCATCGGCTGCCCGGACCTGTTCGACCAGGGACTCGACGCCCGCCAGTGGCTGAACGATGGCGCCCCGGGCATCCAGCCGTTCGTGCACCCCGAAACGCCGTTCGTGCGGCACCAGCGGTTCGGAGACCCGAACGTCCAGGTGATAAAGCGTGGGCCTGTCCTGGCGGCGCAGTTCGATCACGTCGGTAAAACCCTGCGTGGTCAACAGCGCGACCCGTGCCCCTTTCCTCTGGATCAGCGTGTTGGTGCCTACGGTCGTGCCATGGCATACGATGGCGCCCTGCAGCGGACGGATCTCCGAGAGGCGCTGCAAGGCGTCGATGACGGCGTCGGCCGGGTCCTCGGGTGTGGAGGGTACCTTGAACGTCGCCACGATCTGCCCGCTGGCGGGCGCCAGGGCGATCACGTCCGTGAATGTACCCCCTACGTCGATACCAATCAGCATGGTCTGATCTTCCATGGCGGGACCCGGCGTCAGACGCGGCTCGGCGCGCGGACTTCGGACAAGGCCCGCAGGAAGCGGTCCATGTGTTTCTGCAGATTCAGGTCTACCCGCAGATACCGGTCGCCCAGCCCCAGAATGTCATTGCCGTCCTTGACGATGACGCCCTGCTCGAGCAGCTGGTGAAACACATCGCTCGCGCCCAGGGCGGGGTCCAGGATTTCTGTCAGGAAGAAATTCGAGCGCGAGCCGGGCACCATGCGGAAACGGTCCATGCCCGCCATCCGGGCCTGCACGTCGGCCCGGCTGTCGGAGATGGTCTGCACCGCGCGCGCGACGTGCGCATCGTCTTCAATGCCGGCCACGCCACCGGCGATTTGCAGCTGCCCCATGTTCCAGGTCGGCTTGATGCGCCTGAGCGGCTCGATCAGGGCGAGGTTGCGCGCCATGCCGAAGCCGATACGCAAGCCCGCCAGACCATAGGCCTTGGAGAACGTGCGCAGCACGATCAGGTTCGGGTAATCGCGCAGCAGGTGCGCGCTGCCGGGCGTTTCACTGTAGTGGATATAGGCCTCGTCCAGTACGACCAGCGTGCGGGGATCCGCAGATTCACACACCCGGCGGATGTCCGCTTCCGGCAGCAGGCGCCCGCTGGGGTTGTGGGGCGTGGTCAGGAAGGCGATGCGGGGGCGTTCGCGCTGCATCAGGGCGATGTAGCGATCCATCTCGAACGTGAAATCCTTGCCCATGGGCGCGTAAATGGGACGCCGGCCTTCGCAGGTCGCGTAGATTCGATACAGGGGAAAGCACAGTTCGTGCATGAGCACGGCCTCATCGGGCCCGGCAAAGGCCCGTATCACCATCGAGATCACTTCGGTCTCGCCCGAACCGCACACGACCCCGTCGGGATCGAGGTCGAATTTCTTGGCAATGGCGATGCGCAGGGCCTGTGCAGTCCAGTCTGGATACACGGACAGGCGCCCCAGAGCGGCTTCTACGGCGGCCCGCGCCTTGGGCGACGCGCCATGGGGATTTTCGGCCGACCCGAGCTTGGCCACGTCGGCCAATGGAATGCCGTACGTGTTGGCCACGTATTCGGCCGACAGGCCCGGCACGTAGAGTTCGCCGTCGATCAGTGCCCGCAGGCTTGGTTGTACCATCGATTATTCTCCCGAAAGCAGACTAGTTTTAATGTTGATATTATGTAGTATTATTCGAGGGGTCAACCAGTATTATGAGTGAATGTCCATGAAAACACCGGACCGGGCAGCCAGGCGCCGGCGCACCGGGCAGGCGGCTCAGCCGGCAGACCCGGCACCCGCGCCGCGCCAGGCCCTCATCGGCACCTGGGCGCCACGGCTCGAGCCGGACGGCATCCCCAAATATGTCGCTGTCTCGCAAGCCATCCAGCAGGGCGTGGAACGCGGCGACCTGGCGCCCGGTCTGCGCCTGCCCCCCCAACGCGACATCGCGCGCTATCTGGGGGTGACCATTGCCACCCTCACCAAGGCGATCAATCTGGCCACCCATCAAGGCCTGGTGCATGCCAAGCCCGGCAGCGGGACTTTCATTGCCATGGGGCCGGCCAGCGGGCCCCCATCCGCCCGTACCGACACCGGCGGCCCCCTGGCAGAATCTTCGCGCGACCTGTCTTTGAATGCGCCGCCCGCTTCGCTGGTACACGATATTCTGCACGACAATCTCCAGGAGCTGGCGGCCGAGGGCCCAGCCTCCAACTGCCTCGACTATGATCCGATTCCGGGCGATATCCGTCATCGCCAGGCGGCCTGCCACTGGCTGGCGATGCGCGGGCTGACGATGGCCCCCGAGCAGGTCCTGATCACCCAGGGGGCCCATGAAGGCTTGCTGGCCTGCCTGTCGGCACTGACACAGCCTGGGGACACGGTGCTCTGCGAGCAGCTGAACTACACTGGCTTGCGGCGCATCGGCCAACTGCTGCGCATCCGCCTCGTGGGGATCCGGGTCCACCGTGAAGGATTGTGCCCGGCCAGCCTGCGCAAAGCGCTGCAGCAGCACAGCCCCAAAGCCATTGTGTGCACGCCGGTCATGCACAACCCCACCACGGCGACCTACTCCACCGCCAATCGGCGCCTGCTCTGCCAACTGGCCAGGTCGGCCAACGTACCCATCATCGAAGACGACATCTACGGGCTCCTGGGCGGCGACACCGCCCCGCCCCCGCTGATGGCGCAAGTGCCCGACCATGGCATTCTCGTCACCAGCCTGTCCAAGACCGTCGCCGCCGGGTTGCGCATCGGATACCTGGCCGCAGGCAGCCACTGGATACCGCAGCTGCGCGACGCCCTGTTCAATCTGGGCTGGACGGCCCCGACCCTGCAGATGCACTTTGCCACCCGGCTCATCGAGTCGGGCCGGGCCCGCCTATGCATCGACAGGCACCGGGGCGAGGCCCGGCGCCGGGTCGACCTGGCCCGGCGCATTCTGGGCGAATTCCTGCACACGCCCGGCGACGCCTCCAGCTACCACGTCTGGGTCGACACGGGCCAGATCCGGCCCGACGACCTAAGCGCCGAGCTCTACCGGGAAGGCATCCAGGTCTCGCCCGCATCCCATTTCCTGGTCGCCGATGATCTCATCCCGGACGGTGCCACCCCGCATGCGCTGCGCCTGAGCCTGGGCAGATCGCCCGACCTCCAGACCCTGGAACTGCCATTACAGTTGATCGCGCACAGAATTTCCAGCGGCAAGGCGTCGGCGTTGGGTTCCATCGCCTGAGCCAGCGTCGTATCGTCTGAACAACGAACGAGACCTCTCATGCAATCCATGCTCCTCACCCTGCACGATCCCCACACGGCACGCGGCTTCTATGACGCCGGGCTATGGCATGAGCCGGTGCGCTACCGGGCCGATGCCGGCTGACGCCCCGAAAGGAATCGGTCGAGAATATCAGCATACTGCTGCGCATCATCCATATATGGAATATGCCCGTACGGCAGATGGATCCTTTCGGCCCCATAGATGGCTTGATGCAGATGCTGGCCCATGTGCGCAGGGGTCGCCTTATCGTGTTCTCCGGTGATGACCAAGGTCTGCGCGTCGATTTGATGCAGACCGGGCCTGTAATCCATGGCCACGATGGCTTCGCACCAACGGCAGTAGCTCTCGTCATCGCACGCCAGGAAATCCCGCACCGCCACGGCGAATCTTTCATTGCTCGATACGGTCGACGATTCGATGAAAAACCGCCCAACCACCTGCGCCGCCACAAAAGCAATGCCAAACTTCCGAATCAACGCCGCGCGCTCGATCAAGTGCTCGGGGCTGACATAGGATGAGGTGTTGGACAAAATGATTTTGTCGAGCCTGTGGGGATGATGGATGGCGAGGTCGAGAATCGTCATCCCGCCAATCGATACCCCGCAGACGTTCGCCTTGTCCCAGGATACGGCGTCCATGACGGCCAGCACGTCGGCCGCATTATCCGATATGCGCAGTTCGCCAGAATACGAGGCGGATTGGCCGTGTCCAGACTTGTCGATGCGCAGCAAATGGTATTTGCCTGCCAGAATCGCCACGACCTCGTTCCAGGAACCCAGTGAGGTGCCCAAAGAGTTCAGGAGCACCAGCCTCGGCCCCTGAGCATTGCCATCGAGCTGGTAATAAATCGATCTGTCTTTGCTTGTGATGAACATGGGTATGGATCCATATGTCAGGGTTGAAGTCGGGCCGCCGCACGTCAGCCATTCAGATCGACGGCCGACTGGCCGGCCTTGTCCAGGAACCTGGACGCCACGTTTTCCGCCCAGGCGCCAATGGTCATGGATGGGCCCGCACCGACCGGCTCTGGAAGAGCGGCGGCATCGACCACGAACAGCCCCGGTATACCATGGACCTCGCCATTGCTGGCGACGACGCCGTCATCTTCAAGCCGCCCCACGCATGCGCCACCCAGAGGATGCACGGTGGACGGACGCCTGGTGGCATAAATCCGGTGGCCCGATGCCGCACTTACGTCTTTCATGGTCTTCTTGATCTGCTCGTAGATCGGGCTATTGGATGGATCAAAATCGATTCTGAATCGGCCATTTCTGATGCTGGCCACGCCATCCATCGCATCGATGCCCATGCCGCTGACCACCATGCCGTGCCGCAGCCGGTTGAGCACGAACGACGGAAAGGGATAATGGCTCAGGCTGGGCAAGCCATTTCGGCCGATGACAATGTCGCCATGGGGATTGTCTTTCAGCAGAATCCCCCCTTTGCTGGGCAGGCCCTTGGTGAAATCGCGCGTTTTGTCATTCAGGTCCCAAAACCCACGAATATCGCCATTGCCGCTGAAGCGCCGGCCCAGACCCGGCATGCCCGTCAGCGCCTTGTATTTGTCTCTGCTGGCAAGCAGCAGGCGCAAAGTGTTCATCGTACCGGCCCCCACGAACACATGATCGGCGGATAGGGTCTGCAGGGTATTGTTGCGCAAGTCTTTATAAATGACCTCGAACCGGTGGCGCTTGCCTTCGACACGCCTGATGTACTGTACTTCGCATAGATCCTGCACATTCAGGCCCTTTTTCATGCCCGGCAGGAGATAGACGATGTCCATCGACGATTTGGATCCGGACGGCGCCCCCAGAAACCCATGATCATCGCTGTTGTAATCCGCCTGCCACCTCTGAATCGTTTCGTCGCTATGGACCAGTTTATGTTCGTAGGATTTTTCGGGCAGCAGGAACCCGACCCTGGAATCGACTTTCGGGATGGCCGGCACGAAATGGGTGTCATTTACAAAGACTTCCAAGGCGGTATGGGGCGGCCTGTTGTCCGCACCTGGCTTCTGGGAACCGACCCGCTGGATGAAACGCTCGTAAAAAGGCTTCATGGTGGATTCATCCAGATCCACATAATGCCCATCCCAGTAATCATCCTTCTGTGGCCGGCGATGTACGGCGGAATACACGTGGCTGCCCCCCCCCACCCCGGAGGCGCATACGACCTCCATTCCTTTGGAGAAATACAGGTCGAACAGCCCTGTCTTGTTCAGCGTGAGGCGGTCTGCCGGAAGCCACGGCAACGATATGGATCGAACCGCACGGTAAAACAGCTTGAACCCCCTGGGAAGTTTGGCCCTGTTTTCGATGCCGGCCGAGCGGGTGGGTACGGTATCCCACCAAGGCCCGCGCTCCAGCACGGTGACCTTGAGGCCCGCCTCTGCCAAACGTCCGGCCGTGACCGAGCCACCGATCCCACTGCCAATCACCACAACTTCGGTATCCATTGTCAACCCATCTGGCACGTCATTCATATACCGAGATAAATCTTCTTTATCTCTTCATTGTTTGCAAGATCCTTGCCCGTTCCATCCCGGATGATCTCGCCCTTCTCGAGCACATAAGCGAAATCCGACATGTGCAGGGCCAGGTTTGCATTCTGCTCGACCAACAGGACCGACGTCTTTTTGACTTCGACGATCTTCATGATCGCCTGTTCGATTTCCTTGATGATCTTGGGGGCGAGCCCCAGCGAGGGTTCGTCGAGCATGAGCAGCCTTGGGCTGGACATCAACGCCCTGCCAATGGCCACCATCTGCTGCTCGCCCCCAGACAGGGAGCCAGCCACCTGTTTTCGGCGGTCGGCCACCCGGGGGAAAAGCCCGTAAAGATATTCGAGATTCTCTTTTCGGATCTGAAGGTCATTATGCAGATGCGCCCCGGTCAGCAGATTCTCATAGACCGTCATCCGCGGAAACAGCCGCCGCCCTTCCGGGCAGAGCACGATGCCTTTGGCCACCCGCTCGTGCGACTTCGTATGGGTGATATCCACCCCTTCGTAGAGTATCCTGCCCTTGGCAAGCGGCAGAATCCCTATGATGGATTTGAGCGTCGTGGACTTTCCGGCGCCATTCGCGCCAATCAGGCTGACGATCTGGCCTTTTTTGACATGAATGGAAACCGAGGACACCGCTTCGAGCAAACCATACTTGACGGATATGCCTTCAACCTTCAGCATGCCAACCCCCTCCGCCCAAATAAGACTCTATGACGCGCGCGTCATTCAGTACCTGTTCGGGTGTCCCCGTGGCAATCACCTTGCCCTGCGAAATGACGATGATCTTCGATGAGATTTCACGAACCAGTGCAATGTGATGCTCTACCAGCAATACCGTCAGCCCGTAATGCGCCTTGATCCGGTTGATCAGCCGCCCGAACTCTCTTGATTCTTTGCTGTTCAGGCCCGCTGCCGGTTCGTCCATGAGCAGGATCTCGGGCGACGTGGCCAGGCCGATCGCCACCCCCACCTTTTTCTGGATCCCGTATGGCAGTTCGTTGGCGAGCACGTCGCGATAGGACTCGAGCTCAAGCGTTTCCATGATGTCGGCGACCAACTGATGCGCGCTGTCCAGCCGAGAGGAATACTCGCCTGCAGGGGGCATCAGATTGAGGAACATATTGCGCTTGAGCTTCCAGAGGGTGCCGCGAAAAATGTTCTCGTGAACGCTGCAATCCGGATAAAGCGACGCGTTCTGAAATGTCCGGGCGAGACCCAGCTTGACGATCCGGCTGGGTTTCAGCCCGGTGATGTCCTTCTTGTTGAAGAACACCTTTCCGGCACTGGGGGGCAACGTGCCGGTCACAATATTGAAGGCCGTCGTCTTGCCGGCGCCGTTGGGGCCGATGATGCCGACGGTTTCACCCTTGGCCACGCTGAGGCTGATGTCCGACAAGGCCGCCAGCCCGCCGAAATTCTTTGATATGTTGACTATTTCAAGCACTTTTCTTCTCTTTCTTCAGAGCGCCCACCGAGGACGACAGGCCGGAGAAGATCGACACGAGCCCCTGGGGCCTGATCATCAGGATCAACACCAGCACGATCCCGTAGAACAGATGCTGGTATTCTTGCGCCCCCCTGAGGATTTCGGGCAACGGCGTCAGAAACAAGGCGCCGATGAGCGGACCCCACGACGAGTTGACCCCCCCGATCACCAGCATGGTGACCAGCGTGATGGACAGGTGCAGATTGAAGGATTCGGGCGACACGAACTCGATGTACGAGCTCATGAGAATGCCGCCGAAACCCGTGATCGCGCCACCGATCACGAATGAGGCCAACTGAACCGAAGACACGCTGATGCCGGATGACTCGGCCAGATCCGGATTGTCATTGACCGATAGATATTCCTTGCCGGAGGTCGTTTTGAAAAACCGGCTCATCAATAGCGTCAAGACAATACAGAACAACACGGAAAACACGAGCCAGCGGTCGACCCCTTCGATGACGAACCCCCCGATCCCGAGCGGCGGGATTTCGGCCAGACCGCTGGCGCCACCGGTCGTCTCGGGAAATTCGAGCAGGGCCAGCCGGGTGAATTCGGCAAATGCAAACGTGACCAGCACGAAATATACGCCCCGAAGTTTGACGATCACGCTGCCCAGGAGGTAGGCCACCACCGTGGTGGCGGCAAGGCCGCAGAGCGCAGCCAGAACCCAGCTGACGCCATACTGTGTGGTCAGAATGGCACAGACATAGGCGCTGATCGCCGCAAAGGCCGAATGCCCGAATGACAGCCGGCCTGTTCGGGCGACCAGCGAAAGGCCGCTGACCAGCACCGTATTGATGGCCGCCATGATCAGCATGTGGGCATAAAAGACATTGCCGGCAGAAACATAATAGACGAGCGCCACCAGCACCAGGGCGGCTGGGATCACCATGTTCTTTTTCATGTTTTTCAACTCTTTTCACCAAGCAAGCCTTGTGGGCGCAACACCAGCAGGCCGATCACGAACAGGAACAGGAACATTTCGGCATAGCTGGATTTCAAGAACGTGCCCGATAGGCTTTCACTGATGCCTAGAATCATGGCGGCGATCGCAGCCCCCGGTATGGACCCCAGCCCCCCGACGATCACCACGATGAACGACTTCACCATGGGGCCGAAACCGACCGTGGGATATACAGAAAATATGGGCGCCATCAACGCGCCGGCCAGCGATGCGAGACCGACACCGAGACCAAAGCCGATCGGGTAATACACGCTTACATTGATACCCTGGATCTGCGCAGCCTCGCGATCCTGCACGACCGCACGCAGCGCCCGGCCATGCCGGGTATGGTGAAAAAAGAAATACATGGTGACCAGAACGCCGATCGAAAACACACCTGCGTAGATTCGGGCCTTTGGCAGTACCGCGCCACCGATGCGTATGATGCCCTTGGCAATGCTGGGTACGGCAAGCGGATCCGGGCCGAAAATGATGAGTGCCACGCTTTGCAGGATCATCCCGATGCCGATGGTGGCGATCATGCCGCTGAGCTCGTCGCCCCGCATGCGCTTCAATATGGAAAGTTCGACCAGACTTCCAAAGGCGAGCGCGATCAGAAAGGTTGCCAGCACCACCAAAATGAACGGCAGCCGAAAATAGGCAATCCCCACAAAACAGATGAACGCGCCGAGCATGTAGAATTCGGCATGCGAGAAATTCACGATGCGCATCAGGCCAAATACGACGGTAAACCCGATCGCCATCAGCAGGTATAAGCTGCCGATGACGATGCCGTTTACAATAGCCTGTATAACTATTGTTTCGCTGAACATGTTGGTCTTCAGCCGTCCTGGCAGCCCGTTTCCACAGTGCACCGCGCACGGATCACTTCTTGGCCATCCACCACTTCAGCCACGTAAAACGGCGTGCTGATCTGGTGGTTGATACCGTAGGTGTCTTGGCCCGTCCAGGATATTTTCCCTGCGGCGCCATCGAAATCCTTGATGTTTTCAAGCTTGGCGACCACCGCCTTGGTATCGTCGACCGTATTGGCCTGCTTGATGGCTTCGAAAATCATTCGGGCCGTATCGTAAAAAGACGGACTGAAGCCATTCATGGCCTGCGTGTAATTCTCTTTGTGCTTCTGCATGTACGCTTGTGTCGTGGCAAGATCCGGGTCGATCAGCGTATGCACCAAAATGCCTTCCGACGCATCCTCGCCGGCCACGTTGACGATCTCTTGGGTAGACGGCCCCCCGGTGCGTATGAACAGGCCTTCGAAACCCAGGTCCCGGGCCTGCTTGACAATCAGGCCCGCTGACGACGGCGCATTGATGTTGAGCTCGATGGCATCGACATCCAGCCCCATCAGCCGGGTGAGCATGGGAACGAAGTCGACCCGATCGCGCTCGTAGAATTCTTTACCGACCAGTTCGACGCCCGCATTGCCATACGCCTTTTCGACGTCTTTGGAAACCTGAAGGCCGGTTTCATCATTGGGGAAGAACGAACCGATTTTCTTGATCCCGTATTTCTTGACGATCCAGTCGATCTGGGGTTGGGCAAATTCAACGGTGGTTACGTTGGCCCGGAACGTGAAGGGAGAGTTTTCGTTCAGGATTTTTTCACTGAACGCCATGGTCGACATGATGACTTCATTTTTTTCGGTCACCGGCTTGATTGCCACCGCGGCGGCCGAGCCCACCGGACCAATGATGAACTTGACTTTGTCCTGGTGAACCAGACGATTCACCGCGGTGACGGCCTCACCTGCCTGGTATTTGTCATCATATGTGATGACGTTGATTTTGTACTTCTTGCCGTCAACCTCGAGCCCGCCCGCTTCATTGACTTCTTTGGCCGCCAGCTCGACACCATGCTGGATGGCCTGCCCCCAACCCGCGCCGGCGCCGGATATCGTTGCAATGACCCCAACGTCGAGGGTCTCGTCTGCAGCATACGCCAAACTGCCCAGACCCAATAAGGACAGGGCAACGATCGTCTTCTTGAAGTTCACGGTAATCTCCTTTGATTTGATGTGATCAGCTTATATCCTGAGCAACATTGTCAAGATATACTTTCCTGTTTTCATTATCCAAACGGACGTAGTTTTCATAACAAGTAAGAATCGGCTTTGTCCCGAATCTCTTTACATTGGCCTCCTCCCATTCTTTGGTGTACCACTTGTCGGCAGCCTCTTTGGACTCCCAGATGTACACCCCGCCCCCCCCTGCTTCTCCGTTGAGATAGTATTTGGCCAGCAGGCCCTCGACCTTGGAAAATTTCTCTATGGTGCTCTGCGCATCCGCCATGGCCTTTTCCTTGGTTCTGCTGATTCCTGGTATTTGAACGATTGCGATATACATGATTTCTCCATTTCATTTCGGTGGCGTAGTGCTTCAAGAAACTTGAAGACAGTCTAGCAATTGGATGTAATAATGGTCTAATACTTTTCTTTGATAATTTGATAACGAATCATTATGACCACAACGCTCAAGCAGCTCCAGCAGCTGGTGATGCTATCTGAAGAACGCAACTTCAGGCGCGCTGCTGAACGTCTTTTTATGGCACAACCGGCCCTCTCCGTATCCATACGGAAGATGGAACATCAAATTGGCGTCAAACTGGTTCAACGAGACTCGCGGGGTGCGACCCTGACGCCCGCTGGCGAGGCGATGCTGCAAGAGGCCCGCTCGGCGCTGTTCCATGCCGAGCAGGCGCTCCGGCTGGCCAGGGGCGTGGGCGCGGGCGAGGTGGGATCATTACGATTGGGCTTCGTGAACTCGGCCATACACGAACTCCTGCCCGCCACCCTGAGCCGGTTTCGAACGCACTACCCCGAGATCCAGTTCGAACTGAGTGAAGACAGCACGTGGGAAATCATCCGGCGAATTGAAGCCTACGAACTCGATGCCGGCATCGTCCGCGGACCCATCGCGCTGTCTGCCAACCTGAAGACCTGGGTCATCGAACACGATGACCTGATGCTGGTCGTTCCCGAACATCACCGCTTTGCGGATCGGGAATACATCAGCCTCAAAGAGTGCCAGTCAGAAGAATTTGTGTTGTTCGGTTCATTTCGCACACCGGGCCTGCATAGCGTGGCGCTGGGATTATGCCACGCCGCCGGCTTCACGCCCCGCATCAGCCAGGAGGCGATTCAGGTCCAGACACTGGTGGGCCTGGTGGCCAGCGGAACCGGTATTGCACTGGTTCCCACCATTACCCGCAACCACACGCGTGCCCGCGCACGGTTCATCCCGCTGACCGACCCTGGTGCGCGTCAGTGCCTGTCATTGTCCCTGACCACCCGCCGAGAGCAGATATCGCCGACCGTGCGCCGCCTGTGCGAAGTGATGATGGCGGTAGCGGGCACGGCACGCTCATGACCCGGCGCTTGCGGCCGCCTCGAGTTCAGTGTGGGCCAGCGCTTCGACCAGCTTGGCGATCGCCGTGTGGTCCTGGCCGGGACCCAGCAGGGTGGCCCCGCTGGCCCATAGTTCGCGGCACAAGGCCGAAAACGGCGAAGGGGTCCCTTCTTCCGTGGCGATCGACAGGGCGATCGTCAGATCCTTGACCATCAAATCCAGGCCAAAACCGGAAGCAAAAGACCTGGACAACACATACTGCTTGAATTTCTTTTGCGTCGAATTGTTCATACCCGTGGACGCATTCAGTACGTCTACCATCACCGCGGGATCCAGGCCAAAACGCTGGCCGATCATCAGGGCCTCGACCCCGATGAGGAACCCGCCCGCCGACACCAGGTTGTTCAGCGCCTTCATGGCATGCCCCGAGCCGACGGCCCCGACATGCAGGACCTGCGTGCCCATCGCCGCCAGCACCGGGCGAACCTTGTCGACCTCGGACCCCGCACCCCCTACCATGATGGTGAGCTCGCCCACCTGCGCTCGCGCCACGCCGCCAGACACCGGCGCATCCAGCAGCACCCCGCCCGCCTGCTGGACGTCCTCGGACAAACGCTGGGTCTCGTGCGGCACGCCGGACGTCATGTCCAGCACGGGCGTACCCGGGCGCAGGCCGGCCAGCACGCCGCGCGGACCCGCCAGCACGGCACGCACGATGGCACTGGTGGGCAGCATGGTGATGATCAGGTCGCACTGGGCCGCCAGTTCATCCCCTGTGTCCGCCACCTGGATACGCTCGCCCAGCTCGGCGGCCAGCCGCTCGGCGACCTGGCGGTCCGCGTCCATCAGAACCAGGGCATGACCCGCCTGGTGCAGGCGGCGGGCCATGGGTCCGCCCATGTGCCCGACGCCGATGAAGCCGATCGTTCCGTAAGTTGTCTGCGCCATGATCTCAGCCCTGCCCCGCTTCGAACGCGCCTTCCTCCTCGAGGACCTGATTGGCCGACTTGAACGCGTCCAGGCCCGCGGGTATGCCGCAGTACACCGTCGCCTGCAGCAGGACTTCGCGGATTTCGTCCACGCTGACGCCGTTGCGCAGAGCGCCCTTGACGTGCAGGCGCAACTCATTGGGCCGGTTCAGCGCCGTGAGCATGGCCAGATTCAGCATGCTGCGGATTTTGCGCTCCAGCCCCGGGCGATTCCAGGCGTAGCCCCAGCACCATTCAGTGGTGATGTGCTGGAAACTCATCATGAAATCATTGGCCTTCTGCAGCGACCCGTCGACATAATCCGGGCCGAGGACTTCGCGGCGCGTGCTCAGCCCCTTCTGGAAAAGACCTTTGAGTTCGTTGTCTACATCTTTGCTCATGCCATTCGCTCCTTTGAATGAAAAACGACGATAGGCGGATCACCCGTCCAGGCGGGCGACAATACCCGCCAGTTCGGCGGATGCCGCGGGAAAGCGTTCCATCACGGCCGGATCATGCCCGGGAATCACCAGGTCGGCCGAATCGGCCAGGCGATACACCCGCTCGTGCCCTTCGAGCATCTCAGCCACGTTGTACACAATGGGAAACGGGCGGCGGCCTTCCATGTTCTGGTAATAATGAGAGGCATCCGAAGCGAGCAGCATCCAGCCTTTGCGGGTGTGCACCCGCACCACTTGCAGACCGGCCGTATGGCCGCCGATCCAGTGCAACGAAATGCCAGGAAACAAGGCCTCATCGCCATCATGAAAAACCACGCGCTCCTCGAAGACGCGCAGCACGAATTCGGATACATCATGCGGCTCGTAGGCCGCCCGCAGGCTGGGATGACGCATATGACGCCCCGTGGCGAAACTGACTTCCCGGTCCTGTACATGGAAGCGCGCCTGCGGAAAGCGATCGAAATTGCCGACGTGATCATAGTGCATGTGCGTGATCACGACATCCTGTACGGCTTGCGGCTCGATACCCAACAAGGCCAGTGAAGCGACCGGACACCGAAGAAATTCACGGCCGCGGGCAGCGGCCACCTGCGCATTGAACCCCGTGTCGACGACCACGATACGCTCGGGGCTGCGTACTACCCAGATGAAGTAGTCCATGGGCATGCTGGGGTTCTCGTGGGGATCGCCGCCGATGAAATTATCGCGCGCAGTGCGCTCATGCCGTGCATATTTGATGGCATAGGTTTCATAGACAGGCAGGCGGGCTGGTTCCATGGGATCTCCGGATGTTCGCCCTGCAGGGCATCAGGGAATGATTCGCGCCCTGCGCAATTCATCGAAATGACGCAGGAACATCTCGGTGCTGTCCTGCGCCTCTGTGAACCCGAACTGCCTGGCCTTCGTCGTCGAGGAAATCACGTCGTATTCGGCTGCAAAGACGTAGTCTCCATAGGCCCAGGAAACCAGCTGCCCATAGGGTATGGGCTGAAGATCGTGGCGCCGGACCAGGTCTTCCCACAGCGTCTTCTTGTCTGCCATCATCTGGACGAGGTCGATCTTCTGGGGCGGCGCGACGTCCATGCCGAAGTCATGCGCAATGTCGGACCACAACGACTGCCAGCGAAAAACGTCGCCATTGGTGATGTTGAAGGCTTCGTTGGCGGCCCGCTCGTCGGTTGCCATCCAGATGCTTGCACGCGCCAGCAGCCCGCTGTCGGTCACGTTGTACAGCGACCGCGCACTGGCCTCGGAGCCCGGGTGCCGCAAAGGCAGGCCCAATGCCCGCGATATCGAGGCATAGACCGCCAGCACAATCACGAGATTCATCGGATTGCCGTGGGCAAAGCCGCACACCGCGTGCGGCCGGGCAGCCGACCATGACCAGGCCTTGCCGCGCTGCAAGCCAACGATGTAATCGTGTTGGTCATAG
Organism: Castellaniella sp.; assembly: GCF_041675725.1. Classification (GTDB taxonomy): domain Bacteria; phylum Pseudomonadota; class Gammaproteobacteria; order Burkholderiales; family Burkholderiaceae_B; genus Castellaniella. The sequence continues at coordinate 17,877 of NZ_JBAYTI010000021.1, forward strand.
TAGAAATTGGGCGGCATGTGCCGGGGATCGGATTCCTTGGCGGGTATCTTGAACGGCCCCAGATGATTGCCATACCATTTCGTGCCCTGCATCAGACTGACGTGGCGCAGGCCGCTGGCAACCGGCTCGAGCACCGCCATCAGGTTGCTCAGCATCCTGAGGTTGGGCTCGACCATATCGGCCCACGTGGGCTTCTCGACGTACGCCGCATAAAAGACGTGCGTGACATCCGCCAGTGCCCCCTGGATGGATGCCAGTGATTCGCTGCTCAGCAAATCGACCGACAGATGGCGAAACGCCCCGGGGAGATCCGGCTTGCGCCGCGACAACGCAATCACATCCCAGGCCTGGTCGCGGAGCAATTGGCCCAGCAGGTTTCTGCCAACGACGCCGGTTGCCCCCACGACCAGTGCGACGTTCTTCCGCCTGGCCATTTTTTACCCTGCCCGACCCGCAGCCATGCGCCGCAGCTTGACCGACACCCGATAACGCGGATCGCCATAGCTGGCCTGCATGCCATCCAGCACGCTCATGAAGTACCCGGCGCCCAGGCGCTGGGCCCATTCGAACGGGCCGCGCGGGTAATTCACGCCAAAGCGCATGGCATCGTCGATGCCCTGCGCCGTAGCGATCCCCGCCAGCAACGCGTCTGCGGCTTCGTTGACCAGCATCGCCAGCGTCCGTGCCACGACCAGGCCCGGCGCGTCATCGAGCACGTGCGCACGGATCCCCAGGCTGGCCAGCAAGGCCTGCGCATCCGCCGCCACGGACTCGTCCGCGCCATCTTGAACGGCAATGGCCAGATCCGTGACGTTGCGGTAATCATCGGCCAGATCGAAGACGACCAAGCCGTGATCCGACGCCTGGGCACGCAGGCTTGCGGGTACCCCGTCGGTCATGCACAAGGCGGCGCTGCCATACCGGATGACCGCCGGCGCGTCGGATTCGAGCACCTGACAGGCGATCCCCTGCGACTCCATCCGGGCCAGCAGCCCGGTAATGGGTGCCACCATGCCGGACACCCGCACGGCGCCCCGAAGGGGAACCGGCGCCAATGGCGGCGGCGCCACCGGCGGCTGCGCATCATCATAAAAGCCGCGCCCCGTCTTGCGGCCCAGGCGGCCGGCAGCCACGAGCTCGGCCTGCAGCAGTGACGGCCGATAGCGCGGATCATTGAAGTACGCCTGGAACGTAGAACGCGTCACGGTCAGATTGACGTCGTTGCCAATCAGATCCATCAGGCGAAATGGCCCCATCCGGAAACCTGCGCCGGCGGTCAGGAGGATATCCACCTGCTCGGGGCTTGCGGCCCCCTCTTCGACCACGCGCAGCGCCTCGGCATAGAACGGGCGCGCGACGCGGTTGACGATGAAACCCGGCGTCGAACGCGCATGCACCGGCTTCTTTTGCCAGGCGAGCGCCGTGGCATAGATGACGTCGGCCACCGCAGACGCCGTCTGCAACCCGCTGATCACCTCGACCAGCTTCATGACGGGGGCCGGATTGAAGAAGTGCATGCCAACCAGCCGTTCCGGACGGGCCAGTACGGACGCGATGGCCGTCACCGACACCGAAGAGGTGTTGGTGGCCAGGATGGCGTCTGCGGCCACGATGGCTTCCAGCCGGCTGAAAAGCGCCTGCTTGGCCTGCAGGTCTTCGAAAATCGCCTCGATGACCAGCCCCGCATCCTGCAGCTGATCGACATCGGCGACGACTTCGATCCGTTCGAGCAATGCCGCACAGGCCCCGGCGTCCATCTTGCCGCGCTCGACACGCGATTCGAGCGCGGTGCGGATGCGCCCATGGGCCGCTTGCGCCGCCTCGTGGCTGGCGTCGACCAGACGCACCCGATGGCCCGCCGCGGCGGCGACCTGCGCAATACCCGCCCCCATGGTGCCGGCACCCACCACGGCCACGATCACGTCGCGGCCCAAACTTTGATCTGGGGTATTCATGCCGAGGCCTTATTCAGAGTCACCACCGCTTTGCCGCGGACCTTGCCCTGACCAACCAGCGCGAGTGCTTCGGGCAAGGCCTCGAACGCCACGCTGCGGGCGATGTGCGGGCGCACCTTGCCCTGGCGCCATAATTCGAACAGGGCCCGCTGGGCCTCGTGCACCCGCTCGGGCGTGTAGTCGCGATAATCGCTCCATTGGATGCCCAACACCGAGATGTTCTTGACGAGCAGGTAGTTGACCTTGATGGTGGGGATTTCGCCAGCGGCAAAGCCGATCACCACCAGGCGTCCGCACCAGGCCAGGGCGCGAATGGCGCCGGCAAAGAAGTCGCCCCCCAGAGGGTCGATGACGATGTCGGCCCCGCCTTTTTCGAGTGGCAGGGCGCGGACCTGATCGCGGATGCTGTCGCGCAGATTGTCGCCCGAGAGGTCGATCGTGTGGTCCGCGCCCGAGGCGCGCGCGAGGGCGGCCTCTTCGGCACCCCGTACCCCGGCGATGACGGTGGCCCCCAGGCCTTTGGCCACCTGGACGGTCGCCAGCCCGATACCGCCCGCGGCCCCGCCGACCAGCACGGTTTCCCCGGCAAGCAGACGGGCGCGTTCGACCAGCGCAAAATAGGCGGTCTGATAGACCAGCCCCATGGCAGCGGCTTCTGAAAAAGACATGTCATCCGGCAATACGTAAGTCTGTCTGGACAAGGCGAGGGCCTGCTCGGCATACGCCCCTGATTCGACGTGGCTCAGCACGCGGTCGCCCGGCTGGATCCCGCGCACGGCCGACCCCACCGCACGCACCACGCCGGCAAAATCCTTGCCCGGGGTAAAGGGCAGTGACTTCAGGAACTGGTACTGCCCCCGGATCACCAGCACGTCAGGGAAATTCAGGCCGATCGCCTCGACATCCACCAGCACTTCTTCGTCGCCCGGCACGGGGGCATCGAGCTCGTCGATCACCATGGAAGAGGGCTCGCCAAACGCGTGAACCCGATAGCTGCGCATAGGTCTTTCTCCTGTCAAGAATGTTTCGACGCGCGATCATGCGCCACGACGGCCCTGCGTGCAGGACTGTAGGCCGACTGGCCGGTCATGCGCCAGATGGCCATGCACACGTCATGATGCCAGGATAACCCGCCGCGGGTGACGCGCTCGATCGGCCCGTCGGGATAGCCCAGCCCCAGGCGGCAGGTCTTGTCCATATCTTCGGCCAAGGCCAGGCCCTCGTCGAGAAACCGCAGGGCGTCGTTGTATTTGGGGCGTACGAGGCGATCGATGATCCGGCCCGGCCGATCGGCACACACCACCGTGTCGAGCCCCGCCGCCTCGAACACGGCCCGCGCCGCTTCGAGCGCCCGGACATCGGTACGGGGCTGGCGCACGATTTCCACCAGCCCCGAGGGCGCATCGGAACCATTGCAATAGCGCGCGAAACCAAGGACATTAGACCCCTCGCGGCCAGAGTCCTCGCCGGTATGATGGCCCAGGCATTCGGTCGTGAGTTCGACGAGCACCGCCGTTTTGGAAGGATCCGGCGCATACGCGCCCCCCAGGCAAACGGTAACTTCGGCGGTTTCGGACCCCGCCCGCGCCAGAAAAGCGTCCCCCTCGGGAAACGAGCGGCTGTCCCCTTGCCGCACCACGTGAAAATCAGGCGCCTCGCGGGCCGGCTCACGCGTGCTCGCCGTTCCGGCCAACAGGCCCTGGCCAGACTTCTGCCCCAGCCTGCCCGCCGCCACCATGCGCCGCACCAGGGGCGGCACGGCGGCGCGCGGATCCAGCGTAATCGGGTAGAAGGCTTCCCCCAGGCGCTGCTGGGTATCCATCCCCACCAGATCGAGCAGCGTGCAGGGACCCATCTTGTAGCCCAGCCCCGAACAGATGGCCTTGTCGATGTCCGCCGGCGAGGCGGTCCCTTCGTCGATCAGGCGCAGCACGTCGTTGTTGAAAGGCACCAGCAACGCATTCAGGATGAAGCCCGGCTTGTCCTGCGTCTGTACCGGATTCTGCCCGGCGGCTTCCACCCAGGCCCAGGCGGTCTGAAAGGTGTCGTCGGAGGTCATGATCCCGCGTGACATTTCGACCAGCTTCATGACCTGGGCCGGCAGGCAGAAATGCATGCCGACGACCCGGTCCTGCCGGGCGCATCCGCTGGCGATCTCGGAGATCGAGAGGGTCGAGGTATTGGATGCGAACAACGTCTCTGGCTTGCACAACGCATCCAGCTGCCCCAGGAGTTGCTTCTTGACCTCGAGGTCCTCGAATATGGCCTCGATGATCAGGTCGCAGTCGGCCAGTGCGTCGAGCCGGGTTTCATCGTGCATGCGCGCCAGCGCCGCAGCCGCATCGTTGGCCGATAGACGGCCCCGCTGCACCGCCCGGTCGAAAAACGTGCCGGCCGCCGCCCGTGCCCGCGCCAGACCCTCTGCGGACTGGTCGTAACATATTGTTTCATAGCCCGCCCGCGCGGCCACCAGGGCGATGCCCGCCCCCATGGTGCCACCTGCGCCGCAGACAGCCACTTTTTTGATTGCAGTCATTTGTTCAGAAAACTCCGTCCGATGAGTTGTCGGTGGATCTGGTTGGTACCCTCCCAGATCTGCGTAATCTTGGCGTCGCGCATCAGGCGCTCGGCCCGGTAGTCTTGGCAATAGCCATAGCCGCCGTGGAACTGAACGCACTCGGTCGCCATGGCCATCGCCAGGTCCGATGCGCGCAGCTTGGCAATCGAGGCTTCGAGCCCCATGTCATCGACGCCGTCATCGACCAGCTGGGCAACGTAATCGATCCAGCGCTCGAGCATCAGGAGTTCGCTGGCCAGATCCGCCAGGGTGAACTGATTGCCCTGGAAGCCCAGCACCGGCCGGCCGCTTTGCACGCGCTGGTTGCCGTAGGCCACCATATCCTTGAACGCCGCCCGTGCAATGCCGCGGGCGTGGGCCGCCACGGATGGCCGCGACTTGTTCAGTGACGCCAGCAGGATCGCCAGGCCCTCGCCCGGCTCACCCAGCAGGTTGGCCCGCGGCACCCGGCACCCGGTGAACGACAGGCCGCACGTGGATGACCCATTGTGGCCCATCTTGCGCTCTTTCGAGACGATTTCGAAACCGGGCGTCTCTTTTTCGAAGATCAACACCGAGATCGCCTGCTTCGGATCGTCGATCGTCGACCATTTTCCGAACAGCAGATACAAGTCGGCCACGTCGCCGTTGGAGATGAAGATCTTCGACCCATCGACGATGACGTCGTCGCCGTCCGGCGTGAAGCGGGTCTTCATGCCGGTCGCGTCGGAACCGGCCGACGGCTCGGTGATGGCCAGCGCCCCCAGGCCCCCGTTGGCGATGCGGGGCAGCAGCCGCGCCCGCTGTGCCTCGGTGCCGTACTGGATCAGGGGTTTCATGCCATGAAACGTAGTGGCGTAGATGATGCCCGTGGATGCGCAGGCTTCGGAAATGATGGACACCACCTCGACATACAGGGCGTAGGACATGCCCAGGCCCCCGTAGGCCTCGGGCACGAACAGCATATTCAGGCCCAGTTCGTTGATGGCCCGCACGTTTTCCCAGGGAAAATCGCCCGTGCGATCGATGCGCTCGGCATTCGGTGCGATGACCTCGTCGGCCAGGCGCTGTACCTGGTCGAGGATCTGCCGCTCTTCGGGGTTCCAGCGACGGCTGCGCGCCAGTTGTTGCAGTAGCTTCATCAGTGATTGATCCCTTGTGCCCCATCGATATAAATGGTTTCACCCGTCAGGAACGGGATGGCTGCAGTCAGGAGGGCGCCCACCAGGCGCGCCACGTCTTCGGGCTTGCCCGGCCCGCCCGTCGGGATCCTGGATTTCATCCAGGCCCGAACCTTTTCCCGGGCCAGGAAATCCCGGTTCAGGTCGGTTTCAATATACCCTGGCGCCACATTCACCACGGCTATCCCGTGACGTGCCCATTCGACGGCCATGACCCGGGTCATGGCCGCCACCGCCGCCTTGGAGGCGCAATAGGCGAGGTTATCCGGGGCCCCCATGCGATCGAAAAACGAGCCGATATTGACGATGGTACCGCCGCGTTCGCGCAAGAACGGGAACGTTTCGCGGGCCGCCACCATGACGGCCGTTGCATTCAGGGCCATGGTGCGGTTGAAGTCCGCCACCGACAGGGTGTCGGCCGAGCCGCCCACGTGCACCCCGGCGTTGTTGACCAGGCCGGCGATCGGACCCTGAGCCGCGATCTTCGCGATACTGTCGCGTACCGCGGCCTCGTCGGTCATGTCGCATGCCATGTGCTGCCCAACGGGCCCGGCCCCCGAGCGAGACAGGCAGACCACTTCACGGCCCTTCTGCACCAATTCGGCCGCAATCGCCTGGCCAATGCCCTTGGACCCGCCCGTCACAATAAACAAACCTTCAGCCATCTTTGAACTCCGGTGAGCGTTTTTCTTCAAATGCCCGCATGCCTTCTTCGGCATCCGTGGTGCGAAAGGCAAGCGTCGATAACTCGGCTTCAAGCTGCAGGCCCTGCTCGATCGGCAGATCCATGCCGCGCTGCACGGCCCGGCGGGCGAATTCGAGTACAGGTAGACTGTAACCCGTGAAGCTGCGGGCGAAGGCCATGCCCGCAGGCAGCAGCGCATCGGCGTCGACCACACGGTGCACCAGGCCCATGCGCTCGGCCTCTTCGGCTTTCACCGAACGGCCCGTCATGATCATCTCGAGCGCGCGGGCTTCACCCACCAGCCGTGGCAAGCGTTGCGTGCCGCCATAGCCGGGAATCAGGCCCAGCTTGATTTCCGGCAAGCCGAATACGGCATTGGGGGTGCACAGCCGGAAGGTGGACGCAAGCGCCAGCTCGAGGCCGCCCCCGAACGCGTAGCCATTGACCAGCGCCACCGAGGCGATCGGCAGCCGATCGAGCCGCGCAAAGACGGCCTGGCCCAGCTCGGCCCCCCGGCGCTGCGACACGAGATCGCGATGGCGCAGCTCTTTGATGTCGGCGCCCGCACAGAACGCCTTGCCGCCCGCGCCGGTGATGAGCAAGGCGCGGATGCCCTGCATGCCGGCGACCTCGTCGAGCGCGTCGCGGATCTCGCCCAGAATGGCGAACGAGAGTGCGTTCAGGGCCTGCGGACGATCGAGCGTCAGGCAGGCAAATTCTTCTATGGTCTTCAAGTTCACCATGATGTGTCATCCTTTGTGGGCGGCATAGCGCACAGGTTGTGGACAGAGCGAACCCGCCCGGACCTGCTCGGTGAGGACCCGCTTGAGAATCTTGCCGCTGGCCGTCAGGGGCAGGGTCTCGAGCGCGATGAACCATTCGGGCATATCGAACTTCGACAGGCCTTCACGAGCCAGGTGGTCCAGCATGTCTTGGGCGCTGACCTGCCCGATGATGGCAAGGCAGACCTTTTCGCCAAGGCGGTCGTCCGGCACCGGAAAGGCAGCCGCCTTGACGACCCCTGCGTGGGTGAGCGCCAGAGACTCGATCCGGGACGGGTAGATATTATGCCCGCCGCGAATGATCAGGTCCTTGGCACGCCCTTCGATGCGCAAATTGCCGTTTTCATCCAGCGACCCCAGATCGCCCGACATCAGGAACCCCTGGCGGTTGAACGTCTTGTCGGTGGCCTCCTGGTTGCCAAAATACCCGAGCATCAATGCCGCGCCCCGACCGCCGATTTCACCGGTCTGCCCGACCGGCAATTCGCGTTCGCGGTCTTCCGGATCCCAGATCCGGACCTCGTAGGCCGACCCGCCCCGCCCGCAGGTCGATATCCAGACATCCTTGGGGTCGTCTGGATGCGTGTACTGATGCGATGAGTTTTCCGTCATCCCATAAATGTTCTGCGGGGTGATGCCCTGGTCGACGAACGACCGGGCCACGATCTCCGGTATCGGCGCCCCAGCCATGTAGAAGACACGAACGCTGCCCATTTTGGCAATGCCACGCGCTTTTTGCTCGGCCAGGATGTCCATCGCATGCGTCGGCACCCCCAGTACGTAGGTGGCCTGGGTTTCCACGATCCAGTCGAGATGGCTCCTGCCCGGCGGTGGATCATCCACCACCAGCGTGGCCCCGCTGACCAGCCACTGCCCCGCAGCCACCCAGGCGATATGGTGCGACAGCGGGCTGAGAGTGAGAATCACGTCCCGGTCTGAAAGCGCCCAGTCGTGCACCAGGCCGCGCGCGTTGGCCAACAGCGTGTTGGACGAGTGCATCACGCACTTGGGCCGTCCGGTCGTGCCCGACGTGAAAGCCAGGTATGCCACGGAATCCGGGTTGTCATGCATGTGTTCATGCACCCCGGTAATGTGCAGCGGGAACGTCTGCGGCCGGTAGACTTTTTTCAGGAAAGGCAGCCGGGCCAGCATGGCGTCGAAATCCTGGTGGGCGCGGTCGGCGCCCCAGCCCTCTTCGGTGATCAGCACCGAGGCCTGCAGCTCGGTCAGCAGGTCGATGATCTCGGCACAGGTGTAACTGCGATGCAACGACGGGTTGCAGGCCGCACCGATGCGCGAGCAGGCAAGAAACGCGATGATCGCCTCGACCCGGTTGGACATCCAGATAGAGACGCGGTCACCCGCCACCAGGCCACGCTCGAGAAAATCATCGGCCAGCGCATCGACCCGGGCCTTCAGGCTGATCCAGTCGAGCCGGTTACTGCCGTCGCGCAACGCCGCGGCCGACGGCGCCCGTTCCGCGTGCTTGCGCAGCAGCATGTAGAACGTATCCAACTGCCACAGGCCCCGTGCATAATAGGCTTTGCTGGTGGCCGGATCATGCAGGGTCAGAAAGGGGCGCATGAGGGATCTCTTGTCACGATAAAACTCCGAAAAACAGGCCGTGAATGTTCACGACGTCCTGTCCTGCGCAACTTTGTGCCCAAGCAGCGCGGACAATATCGACTCGGTGTGCTCGCCCAGCCGGGGGGGCGCGGCCCGCGGCGTCGCCGACTCATCGTCGATGCGTATGCCCAGCCCCACCTGGGGGACGAGCTGCTCGCCGTCCTGCAGCGTGAAAAACAGGCCGCGCTGCTGGAATGCCCGATCATGCGCGGTCTCATCGACCCGATTGATCGGCCCGGCCGGCACCCGGGCCCTGGCAAAGACGTCGAGCCACTCGGCCCGCGTGCGGGTCAGCAGGATGGCCTGGATATCGGCCACGATCTCGCTGCGATGCGCCCGCCGCCGGGCGTTGGTGGCGTATTCGGGCCGCGCGGCATAATGCGGATCGCCCACCGCCTCCCAGAAGCGCTTCCAGATGGCATCGGACCCCAGGCCGAGATTCAGGAGACCGTCGGCGGTCTTGAAGCTCTGGTAGATGGCGATGACGCTGTCGGTGCCGCCCGAACGCGTAGGTACCTCGCCCGAACCCAGATAGCTGGAGATGCGGCAGGCCAGAAAACGGGTCATGCTTTCGGCCAGGCTCACGTCGACCTTCGCCCCCTTGCCCGTCCGCTCGCGCGCCAGCAGGGCGACTACGGTGGCCATGGCCGCGTCCTGGCCAGCCAGCATATCGGCCGCCGGCGCACCGACTTTTTGCGGAGGACCGTCCGCTTCGCCCGTGACGTCCATGATGCCTGAATAGCCTTCGGCAATCAGGTCATAGCAGGTCAGGTCGGCCCGCGCCCCGTCCAGCCCAAACCCCGTGATGGAAACGAAAATCAGATCATCCTTGACCGCCTTCAGCGTATCGTGGTCGATCCCCAGCTTACGCTGGATGTCCAGGGGCTGGTTGCAGATCAGCACGTCCACGTGCGCCAGCAATGCGCGCAATTGCGCAAGCCCATCCGCGTCGCCCAGGTCGAGCACCACGCTTTTCTTGTTTCGATTGACCGCCGTGAACCACAGCGAATGGCCGTCCAGAAATGGCGGGCCCCAGTGACGCGCATCATCCCCCTTGGGACGCTCGACCTTGATGATCTCGGCGCCGAAATCCGATAGCAGCATGGTGGCGTAAGGCCCCGCGATCGACGTGGTCAAGTCCAGCACGACGAACCCGGACAACATCTGAAAACCGGCACCCACGGGCCGGACCGGCAAATCCTGCCACGGCAGGCGGGGTGGTTGCGGCGCCCTTCCGGTATTGGCGTCATTCATCTTGCTTCCTCCGACAGACACAACCCCTGTTCTCGCAAGATCCATGCCAGATTGCCTTTCAAGGCGGGGCCTGCCCTATCCTTGCATCTTTTTGTAGAGATAGGTTCGGGAGACCCCGAGGTATTCGGCCACCTTTTTCTTGTTGCCATTGAACCGCAGCATGGCTTCTTCCATGATTTCGCGCTCGTAGCGATCGAGGGCATCGCGCAGGCCCCCTTCTTCGACCATGCGGCCCTGAAGGGCTGCCTCGGGCAGGCGCCCGGCGCCTGAATCGGGCAGGGACGCCGTGACTTCGAAATTCCTGACCTCAAGGCGGCCATCCTCGCAAAACACAAACGCCCGTTCGGCCAGGTGGCGCAGCTGGCGTACGTTGCCCGGCCACGCACCGGCCATGAGATAGTCAAACACATCGGCAGCCACCGTGGGCACATTGCGGTCATACTGTGTAGCAAATTCAGACAGGAAGTGATTGAGCAGAAGGGGGATGTCTTCGAGGCGTTCGGACAGCGCCGGGACGTGGATGACCACCGGGCTGATGCGATAGAACAGATCCAGGCGGAAGCGGCCGAGCTCGACGAACTCTTCCAGATCGCGGTTGGTGGCCGAGCAGAGCCGGAAATCTATTTTCCTTGGGTTGCCACTGCCCACCCGCTCGACGATGCGGTCCTGCAATACGCGCAGCAGTTTGGCCTGCACCTCGAGTGGCATATCGCCGATTTCGTCCAGGAACAAGGTACCGCGATCGGCCTGTTCGAATTTTCCGGCCCGGCCTTTTTGATCGGCCCCCGTGAACGACCCGGGTTCGTAGCCAAATAGCTCGCTTTCGACCAGCTGGGCCGGTAGTGCGGCGGCATTGACGGTGACCAGACGCTCGGGGCTGCGCGGGCTGAGCATGTGTAGAGCCTGTGCGACCAGCTCTTTGCCTGTCCCGCTTTCGCCTTGGATCAGCACCGGGATATCGAGCGGCGCAATCTTGCGGATCTGGTCGCGCAGCTTCATGATGGCCGGACTGCGGCCCACGATGGCGTCCAGGCAGGATTCTTTCTGGCGGTTCTTGCGCGCTTCGCTGCGGTAGGTCTCGATTTCCTGCTCGAGCGCATTGATGCGTCGGGCGAGCGCCTCGACCTGCTGCGGCCCCTTGAACATGACGCGCCCGATGGCCCCGACGACCGTGCCCTTGTGCCGGATGGGATGGCGCGAGACGACCCGCTCTCCCCCCCGCATGCGCTGAATCTGGCCGACTTCGGCCACCCCGGTGCGCACCACGTGGTTCAGACGCGTGTTTTCGATGACGTCGGTGACTTTTTTACCGACGCCCTCGCCTTCTTTCAGGCCAAAGAATTTTTCGTGGATGGGGGATACGAACACCAGGCGCTCATGGGCATCGATGATGGCCATGCCGTCGAAAGGATCCAGCAGCAGATGCTCGATGATGTCGAACGCGAAGGGCACGCCCAGAAAGAAACGCAGGACCGTCTCGCCGTGATCCCCGAAGAACACGACCAGCGTGCCCTTCTCGAAACGCGACACGATCGCGGTGTAGCGCATGTCCGTAAAGGTGATGATCTGCAAACGCCTCTGGGCCGCTTCCCCGAGCCAGGCGGGGTCCAGCAGCAGGGCGCGCAGCCGGGCTTGCGATGCCACGCCGGCGTGGCTCTGAAGCCTGCCGTCAGGGTCCAGCACGGCTATCCCAAGAATGCCGTCGTCGTGTGTTTCTGCCTGAGCGTCTGAGTTCATAGTCCGTTCCAGCCACTGGCCGCATCATGGGCTTGCATACGGCCGGGGCGCATGGCCCCGGGCACCCTCGCATTGTGTCTTTTTTGTGAACATATTGTCAATCCGACTTGGAAAATCAGCCGATAGCGTACTTGTCGCGCACACAGAACCCTAAATTCCGCGATATGGCATGATAATTGCGGCAGTTTTATTGGATAATGATCATAATGGCCAGCACGGCCTAAAGAGACAACGGATGATCGTGCCAGCACGCTCATCCGGCAGCAGCCTTGCAGCATGGGCATCGCCCAAGGAGGTCAGGTAAGCATGAAAATTGAACTGGGGGTGGCGCAGCAGACCCGGCAAACCCTTGTCATGACCCAACAGGCCATACAGGCCATCGAAATCCTCGGGTATGGGCAAGAAGAGCTGGAAGCGTTCCTGCAGGAGCAATTGGAGCGCAACCCCCTGCTGCAGCAAGCAACGGCCGAACCCAGCCCCGCGACCCCTCACCCGCTGTCGGTGCCGTTGCCGACGCATCTGTTTGCACACCATCCAGCCAGCCACGGGGGCTCGGCCGACTTGCAATCCCTGGCCGAGACGGTCAGTGTACGGACCACCCTGCGCGACCACCTGCACCAGCAACTGAGCCTGTTCCGGATTTCGGAAGACCTGCGGGTGCTGGCGTGCTATCTGATCGATTCGCTGGAACCCGACGGCTACCTGCGTTGCGCGCCCGATGAACTGGCCGCGCTGCTGGATCTGCCCTGCGGCAGCTTCGACCCCGCCCTGCAGCTGGTCCAGTCACTGGATCCCGCAGGGGTTGGCGCACGCTCGTTGCCCGAATGCCTGGCCCTGCAGCTGCGCGACCAGGGGCGGCTCTCGCCCACGCTGCAAGCCCTGCTGGCCGATCTCGACCTGCTCGAAAGCGGCGATGCTGAACGGCTGGCGCGGCGTTGCAAGGTCTCCATGGAGCAGCTGGGCGGGCTGATCGGGCTCTTGCGCACCCTGGATCCCCGGCCTGGATATCGCTTCAACTTCGAACCCGTGCAGCCCGCCCTGCCCGATATCCTGGTCACCATCAGCCCCGAAGGCCGGGTGCGCGTGGAATACAACCCGGCGCTGCTGCCGCGCCTGATGGTCGACAAAGTCTATTTTGCCGAACTCGACGCCTGCCTGCAGACCCGCAGCGATAAAGAGTTCCTGTACGGCTGCCTGCGCCAGGCCAATACGCTGATTCATCATCTGGACCAGCGAATACAGACCACGCTGCACATCGCTACCGAAATCATCCACAACCAGGCCGCGTTCCTGCTGCACGGAGATGGCCACCTCAGGCCGCTGCTGCAAAAAGACATCGCCCGGGTTCTGGGGCTGCACGAATCCACCGTGAGCCGCAGCATCGCCAACAAGTACATGCAATGCCCACAGGGCCTGGTGCCCTTCCGGCATTTTTTCTCGGATGGCCTGCAGGCCGCAAACGGCGATCCGGACATCGCCGCCGCCGCCATCCGGCACCGCATCCGCGACCTGGTATCTGGCGAAACCCTCGAATCCGTGCTTTCGGATGAAGCCATCGTCGACTTGCTGCAGGGCGAGGGCATCCAGATCGCACGCCGCACGGTCGCCAAGTACCGGACCCAGCTGAAGATCCCGTCGTCCGCCCAACGTCGCAGGCGCATGCGCCTGCCGTGGCACGTCACTTCGCAAAATCCGGCGGCCGCGGGTACCATGCACACACGGCCCGGACCCTGAACGGGGCCTGTAGGCCTCAAGTCGTCAAAATCCCCGAAACCGTTCCACTGGAACCTCTTGCCAAAATCCTCCTATGCCACCACTGAGCGATATTCTTATCCTTGATTTCAGCACCCTAGTGCCCGGACCCCTGGCGACTCTCTTCCTGGCCGAAGCCGGCGCCCGGGTCATCAAGATCGAACGCCCGCCCACAGGCGATGAAATGCGGCTTTACGAGCCTTCCGTGCAGGGCGAAAGCGTCAACTTCGGCATGCTGAACCGCGGCAAGTCGAGCCTGAGCATCAACATGAAAGAGGCCGATGCCCTCGACAGGCTGCGCCCGCTGCTAAAAGAAGCCGACGTGATCATCGAACAGTTCCGCCCCGGCGTGATGGCCCGGCTCGGCCTGGCCTACGAGGACGTCCGCGCGCTGAATCCCGACATCATCTACTGCTCCATCAACGGCTGGGGCAATACGGGCCCCAAAGCGGCAGCCGCCGGACACGACCTGAACTACATGGCCGAGACCGGCGTGCTGGGCCTGAGCGTAGACGGCACGGGCGCCCCGGTCCTGCCGCCGCTTCTTGCCGCGGACATTGCGGGGGGCGCGTACCCGGCAATGATCAATATTCTGCTGGCCCTGCGGCGACGCGACCGGACAGGCGACGGCTGCCAGATCGAGGTCGCTATGGGTCAGAATCTTTTCCCGTTTCTATACTGGGCCTTGGGCAACGCCCATGCCCTGGATCGCTGGCCGGTGCCGGGCGGCGAAACCATCACAGGCGGCACGCCACGCTACCAGATCTACCGCACGCGCGATGACCGCTATATGGCCGCCGCCCCGCTGGAAGACCGGTTCTGGGCCAATTTTGCCAAAGTGCTGGGCCTGCCGCCCGAACTGGCGGATGATCGCCGCGACCCCAAGGCCACGCGTGACGCGGTTGCCCAAATCATCGCGCGCAAGGATGCGGCCGAATGGATGCGGGCATTCGAGGGCATCGATGTCTGCTGCTCTATCGTGCTCACCCTCCAGGAAGCCCTGCAGGATCCCCATTGGGCCGCACGGGGCGTTTTCAGCCAATCACTGAGCCTGGGGGGCAAGACCGTACCGGCCCTGCCCTCGATCATCGCACCCGCCCTGCGCAGCCCTGACATCACGGCGCAGGCGCCCCAGCTGGACAGCATGAAACCTTGACGCCCGCATCAAGACCGTTCAGACCCGCTCAAGAATCACGGCAATGCCCTGGCCCACCCCGATGCACATGGTGACCAGGGCATAACGCCCCTGTACGTGATGCAGGCGGTTGACGGCCGTGGCTGCCAGCCGCGCCCCGCTGGCGCCCAGCGGATGCCCCAGGGCAATGGCGCCGCCCCAGGCATTCACCCGGGGATCGTCGTCGGCCACCCCCAACTGGCGCAGCACGGCCAGCCCTTGCGCCGCAAAGGCTTCGTTGAGTTCGATCACATCGACCTGTTCGAGCGACAGGCCCGCCTGTGTCAGCACTTTACGGGACGCCGGCACGGGGCCGATGCCCATGACGCGAGGCTCTACACCCGCCACGGCCATCCCTACGACCCGGGCCCGCGGCTGCAGGCCAAACCGGGCGGCCTGTGATTCATCCGCCAACAGCAGGGCACAGGCGCCGTCGTTGACCCCGCTCGCGTTTCCTGCGGTCACCGTGCCTTCGGGGTGCACGATGCCGCGCAAGCGCGACAGGGCGTCCAGGCTGGTTTCGCGGGGATGCTCGTCGGTGTCCACGACCAGCGGATCCCCCTTGCGGCGCGGCACGTGCACGGGCACGATTTCACGAGCCAGATGCCCGGCAGCCTGCGCGGCATGCGCGCGCGCCTGGCTGGCCTGGGCCATCCGGTCCTGGTCCACGCGGCTGATGCCGTATTCACGCGCCACGATCTCCGCCGTTTCGGGCATGGAATCTACCCCATATTGCTGTTTGAGCAACGGATTGATGAAACGCCAGCCGATGGTGGTGTCATAAACGGCGTTGGCACGGGCAAAGGCGGACTCGGCCTTGGGCATGACAAAGGGCGCCCGGCTCATGCTCTCGACCCCCCCGGCGATTGCCAGGCTGGCCTCGCCCAGGCGAATGGCCCGGGCCACGCTGCCAACGGCGTCCAGCCCCGAACCGCACAGGCGATTGATGGTCATGGCCGGCACACCGACCGGCAACCCCGCCAACAATGCCGCCATGCGGGCCACATTGCGGTTGTCTTCACCCGACTGGTTGGCGCACCCCATGAGGACGTCATCCACGCATTCCCAGTCCACGCTCGGGTTGCGCGCCACGAGCGCCTGCACGGGGATGGCCGCCAGATCGTCGGTCCGCACGCTGGACAAGGCGCCGCCGTATCGTCCGAACGGGGTGCGGATGGCATCACAGATAAAGGCCTGACGGTTCATGAAGATTCCTCGAAAAAATGGATATGATAGGGCACTATGCAGGAAGATTCGCAAGAATCATGCCATAAACCGGGCGCCAGGCCACCGCCGCGCCTTGCGAGCGACCACGCGCGTCGGGCATGGGTGTCCGCAACCAGGTCCATCGGCGATCTCACGTCCCATCCGGGACTCGCCTAAAATGCCGGCATCACCGCAACGGCCCAATCCGCGGGCACTCCGCCATGTCAACCCCCCTCTCCTGGCCCCTGGCCAACGAAGCCGCCACCCAAGATCTGGCGCGTCAACTGGCCATTCTGGTCTGCGGACGACACCCGGACGTCCAGCAGTCAGGCGGGCGGATTCACCTGAAAGGCGAGCTGGGTGCCGGCAAAACCACCCTGGCGCGGGCCCTGTTGCGGGCAGCCGGTGTGCAAGGCCGTATCAAGAGTCCGAGCTATGCGCTTCTTGAAAGTTATAATGTTTCTAACTTATACTTCTATCACTTTGATTTTTATCGGTTTAGCGATGCGCACGAATGGCGTGAAGCAGGCTTCGACGAACTGTTCGATGACCAGGCCGTCATCCTGATCGAATGGCCCGAACAGGCAGGCACCCGCCTGCCGCCCCCCGACCTGGACATCCATCTGCAGTACACAGGGTTCGGGCGCCACGCCACACTCAGTGCCCACAGCAGCAAAGGACGACTATGGCTGACGCACCTGAACCCACCACAGGCATGACGCCCCCGGCAAGCCTGCGGCGGCGCAGGCTCATGGCAGGGGCCGGCACGCTGATGCTGCTGCCCGTACTGCCCCGCTTGGCGCAGGCCGCGACCATCGTGGCCGTACGCACGTGGCCCGCCGACGAATACACCCGGGTAACGCTCGAAATGGACACCGAGCTCAAGGCCGAACATTTCACGCTCACCAATCCGCACCGGCTGGTGGTGGACATCGACGGCCTGCAGCTCAAGGCGACCATCAATGACCTGGTCAACCGCATCAAGCCCAATGACCCCTACATTGCCAGCGTGCGCGTGGGGCAGAATCGCCCCAACGTGATCCGCCTGGTATTCGACCTCAAGCAGGACGTGGCGCCGCAGGTGTTCACGCTCAAGCCCATCGGCGAATATCAATACCGGCTGGTGCTGGACCTGTACCCCAAGGTGGCCCAGGATCCGCTCATGGCCCTGCTCAAGGACGCCGAGAACGACCCCCTGGCAGGGATCCTCGAGGATCTGGCCCAACAGCAGGGCGCGGCCAAGGCATCCATTCCGCTGGCCGACGGCCAGGATCTGCCGGCACCGCCCGCCGCCAGGAGCCACAAAGCAGAACCGCCGCCGCCTGCGCGCCTGTCGCCGCCCCCCGCCGCCTCGCGCACCCGCCCGCTGCTCATCGCCCTGGACCCGGGTCACGGCGGCGAAGATCCGGGGGCCATCGGCCGTCACGGTACCCGTGAAAAAGACGTGGTGCTGCAGATTGCCCAGCGCCTCAAGAAACTGATCGACGCACAACCCGACATGCGGGCCTATCTGACGCGCGACCGCGATTACTTCGTGCCCCTGAACGTCCGCGTGCAAAAAGCCCGGCGCGTGAAGGCCGACCTGTTCATTTCCATCCATGCAGACGCTTGGATCAAGCCCACCGCCCGAGGGTCTTCGGTATGGGCCTTGTCACAGAACGGCGCCACCAGCGCCTCGGCCCGCTGGCTGGCGCAAAAGGAAAACGACGCCGATCTCATCGGGGGCGTGAACCTGGGCGCCCACAATGCACAGGTCGCCAAGGTGCTGCTCGACCTGTCTACGGGCGCGCAGATCAACGATTCGATCCGCGTCGGCACCCAGGTCCTGAACGAGATCGGCAAAATCAATACACTGCACAAGAACCGCATCGAGCGCGCCGGGTTTGCCGTGCTCAAGGCGCCCGACATCCCGTCGATCCTGATCGAGACCGCCTTCATCAGCAACCCGGCAGAGGAAAAGCTGTTGCGCAGCGCCGCCCACCAGCAGCGCATCGCCCACGCCGTGCTCAACGGCGTCAAGGATTACTTCGCATCCACGGCCGCGCTGGCACGCACTTGATGGCCCGTGCGCTTCTGCTCGCGACCGCGCCCCTGAGCGCCCCGCCCCGGGCCGTGCGTGCGGCCGCGCACTGACCGGCCCCGCACCGTGCGCCCGATCAGGACTGGCGTGGGCGGGCGTGCAGCAATTTCCAGAGCACGCCCAGGGCGGCCGGTACCGCAGCCGCCGCCACGCCGACCAGCACGATGGTGTTCAGGTGATCTTTGATGATGGGCACGTTGCCGAAAAAAAAGCCCAGGGTGATCAGCCCGGCGATCCAGAGTACGGCACCCAGGGCGTTATAGAGCTGGAACAGCCACCATTGCATCCCGGCCACCCCTGCGACAAATGGCGCAAACGTCCGGAACAGTGGCAGGAAGCGCGAGAGCACGATGGTCTTGCCACCGTGCTGCTCGTAGAACGCGTGTGTCCTGATCAGCGCCTTGCGATCGAGAAACCGGTAGTCGCGCGCAAAGACCTTGGGCCCGATATAGTGACCCACGTGATAATTCACGGTATTGCCCAGGATCGCCGCAACGATCAGAATGCCGCCCAGCAGCACCGGATCCAGCAAGCCCGACGCCCCAAAGGCGCCGGCGATGAACAACAGCGAGTCACCGGGCAGAAAGGGCAGCACCACCAGCCCGGTCTCGCCAAAGATGATCCCGGCCAGGATCAGATAGATCCAGGCACCGTATTCGGCCACCCACACCCCCAATGACTGGTCGATATTCAAAATCAGCTGGAAAAACTCTGCCATGGAAATGGATGGCCCCGTACCGGATGAATGAAACGCGCTGCTCACTATAATCGTTATCTGAAATCATTGCCTTTCGCCCTATGTCACGACCCATTGCCCCCCTGCCCGATACCCTGATCAGCCAGATCGCCGCCGGCGAAGTCATCGAGCGGCCCGCGTCGGTCCTGCGCGAACTGCTCGACAATGCACTGGACGCCGGCGCGCAAGCCATCGAAGTGCGGCTCGACGGCGGCGGGATACGGCGCATCGTGGTCACCGACGACGGCGCCGGCATTCCGCGCGACCAGCTCGCGCTGGCCCGGCAGCAGCACGCCACCAGCAAGATCGGCTCGCTGACCGAGCTCGAATCCGTCACCACCCTCGGGTTTCGGGGCGAAGCGCTGGCGTCGATTGCCTCGGTCGCCCAACTGACGCTCACGTCGCGTACGGCCACTGAACCGCATGCCTGGCAGCTGGCCCCCGGGCAGACCCAGCCCGAACCGGCTGCCGGAGCGCTGGGCACCCGCATCGAGGTGCTTCAGCTGTTCGACGAGATCCCGGCCCGACGCAAGTTCCTGCGTGCCGAAGCCACAGAGTACGCCCATTGCCTGGACGTGATCGAGCGCATGGCGCTGGCGCATCCCGGCGTGGCGATCCGCGTGTTTCACAACGATCGCGCACAGCGCCACTGGCCCGCCACCGACCTGCCGGGGCGCCTGCACGACGTCCTGGGCGCAGACTTCATGCAGCAGGGCGTACCGATTGCGGCCGAACAAGGCTTGGTGGCGCTGGATGGCGTCATCACGCGCCCCACGTTCGCACGCAATCGGGCGGATCGCCAATACTTGTACGTCAACGGTCGTCACGTACGCGATCGGATACTATCGCACGCCGTGCGCCAGGCCTACGCCGACGTACTCCACGGCGACCGGCAGCCCGCCTGGATCCTGTTCCTGACCCTGGATCCCAATACGGTCGACGTCAACGTGCACCCAGCCAAGCAGGAGGTGCGCTTTCGGGAAAGCGGTGCGTTGCACCGCTTCGTGGTGCAGAGCCTGAGCGCCGCGCTGGCGGGGCCGGGTGCGGCAGCCGGACAAGCCGGCGAAGACGCTGGCAACCAACGCCCCGACACGGCTGGCCTGGCTGTAAATCCCCCCCCGGCCGATCCTTCCGTCGCGCATCCACCCACGCCACGCCCTCTCGCGCCCGGCGCCTCAGAGCGTGGCGCCACGCAACCCCGTGCCACACCGGCCCCCTGGATACGCCCCCCGGTCCAGCAGCCCATGGCGCTGCACGAACCCACCGATCCCGACGGCTGGCAAAAGCTGTACCGGCCTCTGGAAAACACCCAAGCCACCACGGCGCACGAGGCCGCCACGGACCTGCCGTTGGGCATGGCATTGGGGCAGCTGCACGGCATCTACATCCTGGCTCAGAACCGGGACGGGCTGGTCGTGGTCGACATGCATGCCGCCCATGAACGCATCGTGTACGAATCCCTGAAGCAAAAGCTCGACGAAGCGCCTTTGGCAGCCCAGGAACTGCTCGTCCCGGTGGTCATCGCCGTGGGCGAGGTCGCCGTTGCCCTGGCGCAAGAATACCAAGCCACCCTGCAAGGCCTGGGGTTGCGCCTGGCCGCGATGGGGCCGGGCTCGCTGGCGGTACGGGCCGTACCCGCCCTGCTGGCCGATGGCGACATCGAATCCCTGGCGCGCGGGGTGCTGGCCGACCTCGCCCAATACGGCCAATCCGCGCACCTGACCGAACAGCGCAATGCCTTGCTGGCCACCATGGCCTGTCACGGCGCCGTACGCGCGCATCGCCGCCTGACCCTGGAAGAGATGAATGCCTTGCTGCGCCAGATGGAACGCACCGAGCGTGCCGGCCAATGCAATCACGGCCGCCCCACGTGGTTTCACTGGTCCCTGGGCGACCTCGACAAACGCTTCATGCGGGGCCAATAAGGCATGACCCAGGGCACGGCCGCACCCGTTCTTTGCCTGACGGGGCCCACCGCCTCGGGAAAGTCGGCCGCCGCGCTGGCCCTGGCCCAAGACTGGCCGATCGAGCTGATCGTCATGGACTCCGCCACCCTGTATCGGGGCATGGACATCGGCACGGCCAAGCCGAACGCCGCCGAACAGGCGCAGGTCCGACACCACCTGATCGATATCCTGGACCCCGCCGAACGCTATTCGGCCGCCCGATTCGCCGCCGATGCCGCGCGACTGATCACCGAGATCGAAGCACGCGGACGCATACCCCTGCTGTGTGGCGGCACCCTGCTCTACTGGAAAGCCCTGCGCGACGGCCTGCACGCGCTGCCCCAAGCCGACCCGCTGCTGCGCGCTGAATTGGATGCGCGCGCCCAGCGGCAGGGCTGGCCGGCCCTGCACGCCGAACTGGCCCGCGTCGACCCGGCCACTGCCGCCCGCCTGGCCCCCCACGACCGCCAGCGGCTGCAGCGTGCGCTGGAAATCTTTCATGCCAGTGGCCGGCCCATGAGCGACTGGCTGGCACAGCCGCCCCAGCCCTGGCTGCCCGGCCGGCGATTCATCACCATCAGCCTCGAGCCTGCGCGGCGCGATGTACTGCACGAACGCATCGCCCAGCGTTTCGATGACATGCTGCAAGCCGGGCTGGTGGCCGAGGTGCGGGCCCTGATGGCACGCCCCGACCTGAACCTTGGCTTGCCCGCCATGCGATGTGTCGGTTATCGGCAGCTATGGGCCCACCTGCTGGGCCGGATCCCCCTGCCCGAAGCGCGTGAACAGTCGATTGCCGCGACCCGCCAACTGGCCAAGCGACAGATGACCTGGCTGCGCGCGCTGCCCGGGCGACACCGTATCGACTGCCTGTCGGCAGATGGAACGACCCGGGTGAAGCAGGCGGTCGCCAAAGCGCTCACTGAGCCGCCGCCCCGATCCGCCGTCAGAGAATGACGGTCTGTGCCGCGTCCGGCCCGACAGCGGCGATCTCGCCCAACACGTGCACGGTTTCACCCTGGGCGCGCAGGGTCGTGGCGATCGCATCGGCCGCCGGGGCCTCGACCACCAGCACCATGCCGATGCCGCAATTGAAGACCCGCGCCATTTCGGCATCCGACACACGCCCTTGCGCCTGCAGCCACTGGAACAGCGCCGGGCGCGCCCACGCGTCGCCCCGCAGGTTCGCACACAGGCCTGGCTGCAGGATGCGCGGGATGTTTTCGAGCAGCCCCCCGCCGGTGATGTGCGCCAGGCCCTTGACGGCCCGCCCGTGGGCGGCCAGTGCGGCCAGCACCGCCCGCACATAAATGCGCGTGGGCGCCATGATGACGTCGGCCAGCGGGCGCCCCCCCAGGTCGTGCTCGGGCCGGGCGCCGGCGTGCTGGAGAATCTTGCGAATCAGCGAATACCCATTGGAATGCGCGCCGCTGGACGCCAGCCCCAGAACCGTGTCTCCGGGCGCGATGCTGAGGCCGTCGATGAGGGCGGATTTTTCCACGACCCCCACGGCAAAGCCGGCCAGGTCATATTCGCCCTCGGGATACATGCCGGGCATCTCGGCCGTCTCGCCCCCGATCAGGGCGCAACCCGCGAGTTCGCAACCCCGCGCCACCCCGGCCACCACCTGGGTCGCCACGTCCAGGGACAGCTTGCCGCAGGCGAAATAGTCGAGGAAATACAAGGGCTCGGCCCCCTGCACCAAAATGTCATTGACGCTCATCGCCACCAGGTCGATACCCACCGTCGCATGGCGCTGCCATTCGAACGCCAGGCGCAGTTTGGTCCCCACGCCGTCGGTGCCCGACACCAGGATCGGTTCGCGAATATCGCGGGGCAGCTCGAACAGGGCCCCGAATCCCCCGATGCCGGCCATGACGCCGGGGCGCAGGGTACGGGCCGCCAGCGGCTTGATGTGTTCGACCAGGGCCTCGCCGGCGTCGATGTCGACCCCCGCATCCCGATAGGTGAAGGAAGGTTTTGAGGTCTCTGTCATGATGGAAGCTGCCCGGCGGAAAGAAAGCCACGCGATATGTGAAGATATGAAGAAAATGGCCGAATATGCCAGAATGCCTGTTTTCAGCCATGCTGGCCCTGATTTTACCTGACTGCGCGCCCGACCCGCGCGCGCCGAACCCCATGTTGCAACAGCAGATCCTGGACATCCTGCAGGCCCCCGCCCCGACATTGGCCGGGTTCGTCGCCGGTCCGAATGCATCGGCGCTCGAAGCGGTGCGCGCCTTGCAGCCCGGCACGCTCCTGTACGTGTGGGGCGGGCCAGGCAGCGGGCGCAGCCACCTGCTGCAGGCGCGCGCCAACCTGTCGGAGCCGGGCCAACCAGCGGGCCTGTTCGTTCCGGCCGCCCAGGCCGGGCAACGGCTGCCGGCGCTGGCCGATGTCGACACCCCGCTGCCCGCCGTGCTGATCGCCATCGACGACGTGCAGCATCTCGGCGCCGCCGCGCAAAGCGCCCTGTTCGGCCTCATCAACCGCTGGCGCACCGCCATGGGCACCCCCGGCGCCTTTAGCCTCCTGTGCGCGGGCGACTGCGCCCCCCGCATGCTGGCGCTGCGCGAAGATCTGCGCACCCGGCTGGCCTGGGGCCAGGTCATACGCCTCCAGCCGCTGTCGGACCAGGATCGCGCCCTGGCCCTGCAGGACCAGGCCGCCGCGCGAGGTGTCCCCCTGGGGCCCGAACTGCTGCAGTGGATCCTGACGCACCACGACAGGGACATGGGCCGCCTGATGGCGCTCATGGATGCCCTGGACCGGTATTCCCTGGCCCGCCACAGGGCCATCACCCTGCCGCTGCTCAAAGAGCTGCTGGCCCATTCTGCTCCACGCCCATGACCCGTCATCTCGCCCTGTTCGATCTGGACCACACCCTGCTGCCCTTCGACAGCGATTACCAATGGGCCGAATTTCTCGCACGCACCGGGCGTGCAGGCGATCCGGACCAGGCGCGCGCGCGCAACGACGATCTCATGCGCCGCTACAACGAAGGCACGCTGAGCGCCGAGGAAGCCGCCGATTTCATGCTCGGCCTGCTGCGCCTGGGCACCGCCGACGAACTGGCGGCCTGGCATCGCGAGTACATGGACGAAGTGGTGCGACCGCGCCTGCTGCCACAGGCCCATGCCCTGGTGGACCAACACCGGGCCCGCGGCGCACTGTGCGCCATCGTCACGGCGACCAATGAATTCGTGACAGGCCCCATTGCCCAGGCCCTGGGCATCCAGCACCTGATCGCCACCATCCCACAGCAGGACGCACGCGGCCGATATACCGGGCGAATCTCGGGCACGCCGAGCTTCAGCACCGGCAAAGTGCTGCGCGTGCATCAATGGCTGCAAACACTCGATCGGCAACTGGAAGACTTCGATGAGACCTGGTTCTACAGCGACTCGATGAATGACCTGCCGCTGCTGGAGGTCGTGAGCCATCCCGTGGCCACCAACCCCAGCGCCGCCCTGCGCGGCCTGGCTCGCGCACGCGGCTGGCGGGAACTCGACCTGTTTGCCGACCTGCAGGATGCCAAATCCTGAGACGGAAGGCGCGCCCCCATTCGCTGGGCGGGGTTGACGAGGTACGCTGCCGAGGCTGGTAAAATACGCGCCATGCTTCAGCAGACCATACGCCATCTCGTCACTCGCCTGTTTGCCGGTCAACCATCGGGGCCCTTGCGCCTGTCGCAAGACCAGCACGGTATCGACCGGCGCCTGGTCTCGCGCCACGCGATCAAGGTATGCGAGGTCCTGCAGCAGAAAGGGTACGACGCCTATGTCGTGGGCGGTGCCGTGCGCGACCTGATCATCGGGCTCGCCCCCAAGGATTTCGACGTCGCCACCAACGCCACGCCGGCCCAGATCCGGCCGCTGTTCAGGCGCGCGCGCATCATAGGGCGGCGCTTCCAGCTGGTGCACGTGGTCTTCGGCCAGGAAGTCATAGAAACCTCCACCTTCCGCGCCGCATCACCCACCGGCCAGCCCACGGACGAGCACGGCCGCATCCTGCGCGACAATGAATTCGGCACCCACGAGGAAGACGCCGCCCGCCGGGACTTCACCATCAACGCGCTGTACTACGATCCTCTCAAGGAAGAAGTGATCGACTTCCACCACGGCGTGGCAGACCTCAAGAACCGCGTGGTGCGCATGATCGGCGACCCGGAAACACGGTACCGCGAAGATCCGGTGCGCATGCTGCGCGCCTTGCGGTTCAAGGCCAAACTGGGCGCCCGCATCGACCCGGCCACGGCCGAGCCGATTACCCGCCTGGCCGCGCTCATCGAGCACGTACCCGCCTCGCGCCTGTTCGATGAAACGCTCAAGCTGCTCAGTTGCGGCCATGCCATGGACTGCCTGCGCGAACTGCAGCAGGCGGGCCTGACCAAAAGCCTGATACCGGTCATCGATCACATATTCCAAGAAGAGCGCGACGAAGCCTTCGTGGACATGGCACTGTCCCGCACCGATGCCCGGGTGCGTTCAGGCAAGACGGTCAGTCCGGGCTTTCTGTTCGCGGCCCTGTTGTGGCGCCCCGTCCACAAGCGCTGGCAAGAACAGGTGGCCCAAGGGGTGCAACGCAACGAAGCCCTTATTCAGGCCGCCGACGCGGTCATGGAAGAGCAACTGCATACGCTGGCCATACAGCGGCGCCATCAAGCGGACATGCGAGACATCTGGCTGATGCAGGCCCGCTTCGAGCGGGCCACGTTGCGCACCATCTGGCGTGTACTCGAACAGCCCCGTTTCCGCGCCGCAGTCGATTTTCTCCAGTTGCGCGCCGAGGCACGCGAAGTCGACAGTGTGCTGGCCCAATGGTGGATGGATCTGGCCAACAGCACGGACGAGCGCCGCACCCAAATGATCGAAGCCTGGCATGCCGGCCATGCCGGCAGCCGCAAGACGGGGCCTGGGCAGACGTCACGCCGGCGCCGACGCCCCAGCCGGCGCAAGGCGGCCGCCGCGGATCAGCCGGCGCATGCCGCCAGCAACGCTTCCGGCCCCCAGGGCATCGCATCCAGCTAACCATGGCCGCATCGCACCCCGACCGCGCAGGGCACGTTGCGCCTGCTTTGCACGCCTTCATCGGCGTGGGCGGCAACCTGGGAGACCCCATCCGCGCCGTACACCAGGCGGCGGACACTTTAAGCCAGCACCCCCAGGTGCGGGCCTTGCGCCTGTCGCCCCTGTACATCACGGCCCCCGTGGACAGCACGGGCCCCGCCTACGTCAATGCGGTCATGCGCATCGAGACCACGCTGATGCCGCACGCGCTGCTGGCCGTGCTGCAGCAGATCGAGCAGGCCCATGGCCGCACTCGCCCCTGGCGCAATGCACCGCGTACGCTGGACCTGGACCTGCTCTGGTACGACGGCCGCCACATCCACACGCCGGATCTGATCGTGCCCCATCCCCGCATGCACCAGCGCGCATTCGTGTTGCAGCCGCTGCAGGATCTGGCACCGGACCTGACGCTGCCCCAAGGCCCGCTGGCCGCATTGCTGGCCCAGTGTCGAGACCAGAAGATCGACCGGCTGGCCGCCCCGAACGACACCCAAGATCCTGAATTTTCATGAGCGCATCCCGTTTTCCACACATCCGGCTCGTCGTAGCGTACGATCAGGACCGCGGCATCGGCCTGCAGGGCGGCATGCCGTGGCACCTGCCGGGCGACTTGGCGCACTTCAAGCACAGTACCCTCGGACACCCGATCATCATGGGCCGCAAGACATGGCTAAGCCTGGGCCGCCCGCTGCCTGGGCGCCGCAACCTCGTACTGAGCCGGGATCCTGATTTCCGGGCCGCCGGTGCCGAATGCCATGCGTCGCTGGATGCAGCCCTGGCACATTGCGCGGGCGAAAGTCGCGTGGCCATCATCGGCGGCGAGGGTGTCTTTCGCCTGGCCCTGGCATTGGCCGATGAAATCATCGCAACCGAAATCCACGCCCGCTATCCCGCAGACACTTGGTTTCCCGCGCTGCCCGACGGCACCTGGGAAGAGATCGAGCGCCGGCCTCAGGCGGTCAGCGACAGCCCGCGCTATGACTTTGTGATTTACCGCAGAGTGACGCAAAATAAGACTTCCCACCTATCCAACGAGACTGAAATGCCCAGCGATCCCCACGCCCTGCCCGACCTGTCCAACCTGTGGATGCCTTTCACGGCCAACCGACAGTTCAAATCACACCCCCGCCTGCTGGTCGGCGCCCAGGGCATGTACTACACCGCCCGTGACGGCCACCGCGTACTCGATGGCACCGCAGGGCTGTGGTGCGTCAATGCGGGCCACGCGCGCCCCGAAATCATCGAAGCCCTGTCGCGACAGGCGGGGCGTCTCGACTATGCGCCCAGTTTCCAGATCGGCCACGAAGATTCCTTCCGGGCCGCCACCCAAGTGGCGGCCCTGATGCCCGATGGCCTGGACCGCATCTTCTTCACCAACTCGGGCTCCGAATCAGTGGACACCGCACTGAAAATCGCCCTGGCCTATCACCGCGCCCGGGGGGAAGGCCAGCGCACCCGCTTCATCGGGCGTGAGCGCGGCTACCATGGGGTCGGTTTCGGCGGTATTTCCGTGGGGGGTATTTCACCCAACCGCAAGACGTTTTCCGGCGTGCTGATGCCAGGGGTGGATCATCTGCCGCACACCCATGCACCCGAACACAATGCCTGGTCCCGTGGCCAGCCGGCGTGGGGCGCACACCTGGCCGACGCCCTGGAAAACATCATCGCACTGCACGACGCCTCCACCATCGCGGCGGTCATCGTCGAGCCGATGGCGGGGTCCACTGGCGTGCTCATTCCGCCCGTCGGTTATCTCGAACGGCTGCGCGACATCACCGCGCGCCACGGCATCCTGCTGATCTTCGACGAGGTGATCACCGCATTCGGGCGCCTGGGCGCGGCGACTGCCAGCGGGCTGTTCGGCGTGACGCCGGATCTGATCACCATGGCCAAGGGCATCAGCAACGCGGCTATTCCCGCGGGCGCCGTGGCCGTACAGCGCGGCATCCATGATGCCATCCTGGGGGCCAGCCATACGGGCATTGAATTTTTCCACGGGTATACATATTCGGCCCATCCGATGGCGACCGCGGCGATGCTGGCCGCGCTGGATGTCTACGAAAAGGACGGCCTGTTCGCACGCGCCGCCGCACTGGCGCCCCGCTTCGAGGAAGCGGCCCACAGCCTGCAGGGCAAACCGCACGTGATCGACGTACGCAATCTGGGGCTGGTGGCCGGCATCGAGCTGGCCTCCCGCCCGGACGCCCCGGGTGCGAGGGCGGCCGAGGTCTTCGACCGCTGCTTCGATCGGGGGGTGTTGGTGCGCTATACCGGGGATACCCTGGCGTTTTCACCACCGCTGATCATCGAAGAGGCGCAGATCGACGAACTGTTCGGCACGGTCGCAGACGTACTGGCCGAAATCGCCTGATTCACACGACACCACCCCGGCCACACCCCTAGAAACCCGGCAGGCCCGCCTGCCGGACACGGCACTTCCCGATCCCCATGCCGCTGGCACTGATTATTTTTCTCCTGACCCTGGTGCTGGTGATCTGGCAACCGCGCGGGCTGGGCATTGGCTACAGCGCTCTGGGCGGGGCCGTGCTCGCCCTGCTGACCGGCGTGGTGCAATGGCCGGACGTGGCTGTGGTGTGGGGCATCGTCTGGGACGCCACCTTTACTTTTGTGGCCCTGATCGTCATCTCGCTGATCCTCGACGAGGCCGGTTTTTTCTCCTGGGCGGCACTGCACATCGCCCGCTGGGGCCGTGGCCGGGGCCATCGGCTGTTTCCCCTGGTGATCCTGCTGGGCGCCGTGATTGCCGCCTTCTTTGCCAACGACGGGGCCGCGCTGCTGCTCACTCCCATCGTGATCGCCATCTTGCACCGCCTGAAATTTTCCCCATCGGCGACCCTGGTTTTCATCATTGCCACCGGCTTCATTGCCGACACGGCCAGCCTGCCGCTGGTGATCTCCAACCTGGTGAATATCGTCAGTGCCAACTTCTTCGGGGTCTCGTTCTCCCGCTACGCGCTGGTGATGGCGCCCGTCAATCTGGTATCCGTCATGGCGTCGCTGGTGGTGCTATGGCTGGTGTTCCGCCGTCAAATACCCAGGCAGTACCCTGTGGATGACCTGGACCCGCCCGCCAGCGCCATCGTCGATCCGCAGGTATTTCGCGCCGCTTTCCCACTTCTGGCCACGCTGCTGCTGGCCTACTTCGTGCTGGCCCAGTGGCAGCTGCCATTTTGTCTGGTCGCCGGCAGCGGCGCACTGACGCTGCTGGTCATTGCCGGGCGGGTCGGCCAGGCAGCCCGGCAGCCGATCGTGCCCCTGGGCCGCATCATCCGCGACGCGCCCTGGCAAATCGTGCTGTTTTCACTGGGCATGTACCTGGTGGTGTATGGCCTGGGGCAAGCCGGGCTGACCCGCTACGGCGCCGAGGCGCTGGCATGGCTGGGTCGCCAGGGCACGATGACGGCCACCATCGGTACGGGCTTTCTGGCGGCCGTCGTCGCGTCGATCGTGAACAACATGCCCTCCACGCTCGTGGGTGCCCTGGCCATCGACCAGGCGCAGGTCGCGGACACGACCCGCCAGCTGATGATCTACGCCAACGTGATCGGCAACGACCTCGGCCCGAAATTCACCCCCATCGGCAGCCTGGCGACCCTGCTGTGGCTACACGTGCTGGCCGGCAAAGGCCACCGGGTCACCTGGGGGCAATACATGAAGATCGGGCTGATGATCACGCCGCCCGTATTGCTGGCTACGCTTCTGGCCCTGGCGCTCTGGCTGCCCGCAATGCAGTGATGCTCTGGCCCCCGACCCCCCAGTTGTCCGTATCGACTTCATCGATCACCACGAACGTGGTTTGCGGATCCTTGCCAAGCACGTCGACCAGCAACTGCGTGGTGCCTTCGATCAGCCGGGCTTTTTGTTCAGCCGTCACGCCATCGCGCGTGACCCGTATGTTTACATAAGGCATGTGGATCTCCTGGTGAATACTCAAGCATACGCCTCGACCGGCGGACAGGCACAGGTGAGGTTCCGGTCGCCCCAGGCATTGTCCACCCGGGCCACGGGCGGCCAGTACTTGTTCTGCACCAACCCCGGTACGGGATACGCCGCCTGGGCCCGCGTATAGGGATGATGCCAGTCGTCGGCCAGCAAGGTCACGGCCGGATGCGGGGCATTGACCAGGACATTGTCGTCCAGAGGCTGTTCGCCGCGCTCGACCGCTTCGATCTCGGCCCGGATGGCGATCATGGCGTCCACGAAGCGGTCGAGTTCGGCCAGACCCTCGGATTCGGTGGGTTCGACCATCAGGGTGCCGGCAACCGGAAAGCTCATGGTCGGTGCGTGGAAGCCGTAGTCCATGAGCCGCTTGGCGATGTCTTCGGCGCCGATCCCGCTGCGGTCTTTGATGGGCCGGATGTCGAGAATGCATTCGTGGGCCACGCGGCCATTGGGCCCGGCATAGAGCAGCGGATAATGCGGCGCAAG
>NZ_JBAYTI010000022.1:0-43302 GCF_041675725.1 Castellaniella sp.
CAGGCAGAGCCCATCTTGCGCGAAGCGCTGGCCCAGGCCGAAGCGGCGCTGGGCCCGTACAGCGAATCGGCTTGCAACGCGGCCGCCTATTTATCGGCTGTGCTGTATGAAACCAACGAGCTCGAGGCGCTCGATCGCCTCCTGGAGGGCCGGCTGGACACCATCGAGCGCGTCGTGCTGCCCGACGCGCTGGTCACCGTCACCCTGGCCTATGCCCGCCTGCGCTGCCAGGCAGGCAACCCGCTCGAAGCGCTGGAAAGCCTCGAACGCCTCGAGGACATGGCCTCGAGGCGGTCCCAGCACCGCCTGCTTGCGTTTGCGTTGCGGGAACGCTTGCGCTGCCTTCTGGTCATGCAAGACTGGCGCAGCGCCCACGACACCTTGCAGCAGCTGCTGTTGCTGGGTGGGCGGCATGCCGATGCGAACGGCGTCGTCAGCCGACGCATCCTGGGGCTGGCCCGGCAGGCAGAGGCACTGTATGACATGGCCACAGGCGACGACCAGGCCGCACTGGGCCCCTTGTTCAACCTGGAGGGTGCGCCTTCCTTTGGCCAGGACATCCACGGCGTGCGTCTACAGCAGGCTCTTCTGCTCGAGCGCCTGGGCCAGCCGCAGCGCGCACTGGAGATCCTCTATCCCACCCTGCTGCAGTGCCAGGCCCACGGTCTGGTACGCACGCTGCTGGACATGGGTGCGGCACTGCTGGGCCTGGCCCAGCGCTGCGCGCTGCATTATCGGGAACAGGATCCGCTGCTGGGCTACTATCTGGAACAGCTGGATGCGCAGGCCCGCCGCAGCGCCGACGCCCCTGCCATCCACCCGCCCACCCTCATCGAACCGCTGTCCGAGCGTGAACTCGACGTACTCGACGCGCTGTCCTACAGCATGTCGAACAAGCGCATTGCCCAGGTGCTGGGCGTATCGCCGGAAACCATCAAGTGGCACCTGCGCAATATCTACGGCAAACTGGGGGTCGCAGCCCGCGACGACGCCGTGGCCCGCGCGCGCGATCTCAAGCTGCTGAGCGACAGGATCCGCTGATCCGCCGACCCCGCGCCCGCCGACCTACCCGTTAGAGGGGGGGCATCTCTCCGGCGCGGACGATACCATCAGGCGCACCCCACTCAAAACAAACAACCGGAGACACATCATGCTCAAGCGCCTTGCCACAACCACTGCGGCTGCAGTCATCCTGGGCCTGGCCGGCCCGGCCCAGGCCACCGACCTGACCATTGCCGCCAGCCTGCCCGAAGTCCATTTCTGGGTAGGCAACTACCTGAATCCTTTTGCCGACGCGATGGAAAAGGAATCCGACATCGAATTTCAACGCTTCTACGCCGGCGCCCTGACCAGCGTCGGGCGCGAGCTCGATGCGCTGCAGGGCGGCACCATCGACGTCGCCGCCCCCCTGCTGGCCCCGTATCACGAAGGCCGGTTTGCACTCTCCGACGTGACCCAGCTGCCCACCTATGACACCACCTCGGTGATGGCCACCCGGGCATTCCAGAACCTGCTGGACTCGGACGCCAAGCTCAAGGACGGCAAGACCTTCTATGAATACGAAATAGCAGACAAGAACATCCACGCCTGGCCGCTGGGCGCAACGGGCGCCTATGCCATCTCGACCACCGGCAAGGCCCTGAAGTCTCCCGCAGACCTGCAAGGCATGCCGCTGCGCGCCGGCTCCGCGCTGCATACCATCGTGCTCACCGAGCTGGGCGCCACGCCGGTGACCATGCCTTCGGCCCAAGCCTATGAAGCCCTGTCGCGGGGCACCATCGACGGCATGGTCTCGTCGATCGGCGACTGGAAATCCTATTCGTTCCAGGAGCTGCTGAAATACACCATCACCGGCGTCTCTCTGGGTCACTGGGAAAGCTACCTGGCCACCACGGACGACGTCTGGAACAGCCTGTCGGAAGACGAACGGGCCACCTGGGACAAGGTCGCCCGCCAGACCGCGCTCGATAACGCCGCCGGTATCGACCGCCAGGATGAAGAAGTCAGGGCCGCAGCCGAAGCCGATGGCAGCGAATTCGTCGCGATCGGCGACCTGTCCGAAGCCATGCAGAACCATATCGCCAAGGCAGCCGCCGACACCTGGATCAAATGGATCGAGCAGACGGACGCCAAAGGCCACCCAGGCAAGGCGACCGCGCAGCTGTGGATGGATCTGATCACGGAACAAGGCGGCAAAGTGCCCGTAGGGGTTGCGGAATACCTGGCCAACTGAGATGGATCACTCCGTCATCCTCCTGCTGGTCGGGGGCTGGTTCACGCTGTTCCTGCTGCTCGGCCAGAACGTCTCCACGGTATTGCTGGGATCGGGTCTGGTGGGCATTGCCTTATGGACAGGGCCGCGCGTGTTCAATGGGATCATCGGCCCGGACATCTTTTTTACGGCGTCCATCTATTCCCTGTCCATCATCCCCCTGTACCTGGCCATGGCACAACTGCTGCTGCGTGGCGGAGTGATCATCGATCTGTTCCGGGTCGCCTATCGCCTGTCGGGCTACAAGCGCTTCCCGCTGGGCGTGGCGACCATCCTGACGGGCGGCCTGCTGGGCGCCGTCTGCGGCTCGGGCTCGGCGAGTGCCGCTGCCCTGGCCTCGCTGGCCGGAGACGAACTGGAGCGGGTCGGCTACACCCGGCGCTACGCCATCGGCCTGGCCGCCGTGTCGGGCTCGTTGTCGGCCATCATCCCGCCCAGCCTGATCGTCATCATTTACGGCTCGATCACCATGGTGTCCATCGGCCACCTGTTCATCGGGCTGATCATCCCCGGGCTGATCTGCATGGCCGTCTACATCGCCTGCCTGCTGTTCTACGCCGAAATCCGCCCAGGCGCACCCGACGGCATCCAGCCCGACGAAGACGAAGATCCCGCCCTGTTTCGCCGCAGCCTGCTGGCGTTCGGCTTCGTGATCGTACTGATGGTCGTGGTGTTCGGCGGCATCTACGGGGGCATCATCACGGTGGGCGAAGCCGGTGCCATCGGCGCCTTCACCGCCCTCGTCGGGATGGTTCTGATGCGTCGCATCACGCTGCGGGGAATCGCCCAGGCCTTGACCGACTCGGTGGTGGTCACGGGCATGCTGATGATGCTGGTGATCGGCGCCCAGATCCTGGCCCGCTTCCTGGCCTTTTCCCGCCTGCCCACCGAGCTCGTGCACCTGCTGCAGCCCTGGCTCGATTCGCCCACGCTCTTGCTGGTGTTCATCATGCTGCTGTTCTTTCTGGCGGGCATGATCCTCGAATCGGCCGCCGTGATCGTGCTGCTGGTGCCCATCCTGCTGCCTGTGCTGCAGGCCGCGCACGTCGACCTGCTCTGGTTCGGCGTCATGGCCTGCTTCATGATCTCGCTGGGGCTGCTGACGCCGCCGGTGGGGCTGTCGGTCTATGCGGCCGCCAGCGTGGTGCGCTACCCCGTGGGCGAAGTCTTCAGGCCGGCCCTGGTGTTTGCCGTGGCGGGCGCCCTGGTGGTCACGGTACTGATGCTGTTTTTTCCGGCCCTGGTCACCTGGCTGCCCAGCCAGATCCGCTGAAAGGAGGCCCCATGAGATTCTGGCACACTATTGATACGTTCGAGCGCCAGCTCACGGCCATCGGCGCGGGGCTTTCGCTGCTCGCCATGATTCTGATCACGGTACTCAGCGTAATCGGCCGCTACTGGCTGCAGACCGACCTGATTCCGGGCGCATACAACATGATCGAGCGTATCTCGTTTCCCTTGATCGTGTTCTGGGCCGTTCCCTATGCACACCGCAAGGGCACATTTCCGCGTTTCGACGCGCTCAGCAACAGCCTGGCCCCCGCCACGCGCCGCTGGGTGCAAGCCTTCGTGCTGCTCGTCGAACTGTTGATTCATGCGGTGATCATGTGGTATGTCATGCGCTATACCTGGAACAGCCTGATGCTCGGCCGCACCATGCAGATCGGCACGCAGTTCTGGCCCATATGGCCGGTTCTGGTCATGATGCCACTCGCCCTGGCCCTGCTGGTGCTCGAAATGTCGCGCCAGGTCGTCTGCGCCTTCAGGGGCCTGCCCACCGAGGCGCACCCGCAGCCCGAGGCTGATGTCGTCAACCCGATCCTGTAAAGCCATGACCCCGGACTCCGCTCCCTCCTCCCCGACACGACTGCCCTTCGACGCCGAACGCCTGGACCGCTTCATTCGCAGCCGGCTGTCGGGTCTGCAAGGCGACCTGCACGTCGATCCCATCCGCGGCGGGCAGTCGAACCCCACGTTCTTCCTGCATTACCGCAATCGATCCCTGGTGTTGCGCAAGCAGCCAGGGGGCGCGCTGCTGCCCTCGGCCCACGCCGTGGACCGCGAGTACCGGGTCATGGCCGCACTGGCGCGCACCGGCCTGCCCGTGCCCCCGGTCCTGCTGTATCACGCCGATGCCGACGTGCTGGACACCCCGTTCTACCTGATGGAAAAAGTGCCCGGCCGGGTCTTCTTTGCCAACGACCTGCCCGACATGGCGCCGGAGACCCGCCGGCAGATCTACCAGGCCATGGCCGATACGCTGGCGACCCTGCACCAGGTCGACTGGCAGGCGATCGGGCTGGCCGATTTCGGCCGCCCACACGGTTACTTCGAGCGCCAGATCCGGCGCTGGCAGAAACAATGGTCGATGACCGAAGGCGCCGACAACCCGGCACTCGACCGTCTGCTCGAATGGCTGCAGGCGCAGCCCTTCGAAGACGACGAAACCACGCTCACGCACGGCGACTACAAGCTGAACAACCTGCTCTTTCACCCGGTCGAACCGCGCGTGGTCGCCGTACTCGACTGGGAACTGTCCACGCTGGGACACCCGTTGGCCGACCTGGCCTTCAACACGATCGTCTGGCACACTCTGCCCCACGAGTACGGTGGCATCCGCGGGCTGGACCTCGCGGCGCTGGGCATCCCCGACGAAACCGAATATCTGCGGCACTACTATCGCCTGACCGGCCGCGACCAGCCGGCGCGGCAGGTGCAGCCACGCCACCTGGCCTTTGCGCTGATGCGCATGGCCGTGATTTTCGAAGGCATCGCGGCGCGCGCGCGAGCCGGCAATGCCGTGGCCGACGACGCCGCGACCATCGGCGCCATGGCAACGGCCATGACGCAACGCGGCCTCGAAGCGGCCGACCTCTGACCGAACCGCCCCCAAGGAGCCCCCCGTGGATTTCGATTACCCCCAGGAAACCCAGGCGATGCAGAACACCCTGCAACAGTTCATGCAACGCCACGTCTTGCCCCAATATGCCGCCTACGAAGCCCTGGCTGCGCAGGGCGAACATCCGCTGGCCATCCTCGAGCCCCTCAAGGCCAAAGCGCGCGAGGCCGGCCTCTGGAATCTGTTCCTGCCCGGCCTGAAAGACGATGAACCCGGCACGCGTCTGACCAATCTGCAGTATGCCCCCCTGGCCGAAATCATGGGCCGCATCCCCTGGGCGTCGGAAATATTCAACTGCAATGCGCCGGATACGGGCAACATGGAGCTGCTGCATCTGTTCGCCACCGAAGCGCAGCGCGAGCGCTGGCTCGAACCCCTGCTCCGGGGTGAAATCCGCTCGTGTTTTTCGATGACCGAACCCGATGTCGCCTCGTCGGACGCGACCAACATCTGCACCACGATACGGCGCGACGGCGACCACTACGTCGTCAATGGCCGCAAATGGTTCACGACCGGCGCCCTGCACCCGAATTGCCGCCTTGCCATCGTGATGGGCGTCAGCAACGAAGACCCCGATGCGCCCCGGCACCAGCGCCATTCGATGATCATCGTGCCGCTGGACACCCCGGGGGTCACCATCGAGCGCAACGTCGCCATCATGCATCATCACGCCACCGAAGGGCATTGCGAGATCAAATACACAGACGTCCGGGTACCGGTCGACGCCCTGCTGGGCCAGGAAAACGCCGGTTTTGCCTTGGCGCAGGCCCGCCTGGGGCCGGGGCGGGTGCATCACTGCATGCGCAGCATCGGCCAATGCGAGCTGGCGCTGGAACTCATGTGCGAGCGGGCCCTGAGCCGCAAGGCCTTCGGCAAGGCCCTGTCCGACTACGCCAACATACGCGACTGGATCGCCCAGTCGCGCGTCGAGATCGACCAGGCCCGCCTGCTGGTGCTGCGCGCAGCCTGGCGCATGGACACGCTCGGCAACAAAGCGGCGCACATCGACGTCTCGGCCATCAAGCTGGTGGCCGCCCGCCTGCAGACCCAGGTACTGGATCGCGCCATGCAGGTCTTTGGCGCCATGGGGGTGACCCCGGATACGCCCCTATCCTATCTGTGGTCCTGGGGCCGTGCGATGCGCTATTTCGATGGCCCGGACGAAGTCCACTTGCGCACCATCGCCCGCGACGAACTCGCCAGGGCGCGCCAATCGCTGGGCGCCACGGCCCCCTATTACCGCGTTTCCTGAGGTCGCCCGCCATGCCAACCACGTCCCATTCGGCAGATACCCACTCGGCATCCCCCCTGCGGTATGCCCTGGATGATCACGGCATCGCCCGGATCCGCTTCAACCGGCCTCAGGCCCTGAACGCCATCGACATCCCCATGGCGGACGCTTTCCTGCGGTGCTGCCGGGCGCTGGCCCAGGAAGCGCGGGTACGCGTGATCCACCTGAGCGGCACCGGACGCGCGTTCATGGCGGGCGGTGACGTGCAGGCCATGCGCACGGCACCCGAGGCCGTCGCCGCCGCCCTGATCCGCCACATGCACGACGCCTTGCGCATTCTGGCGGACCAGAATGCGCCTATCGTCTGTACCGTCCAGGGGGCCGTCGCGGGCGCCGGTCTGGGCGTGATGCTGAATGCAGACTTCGTGCTGGCGCAGCAAGACACCCGCTTCGGCGTGGCCTATCCGCTGATCGGCGCCAGCTGCGATTGCTCCACGTCGTGGCTGCTGCCCCGCATGGTGGGCCTGCGCAAGGCCACCGAGCTGGCTCTTCTCGGCGACATGATCGATGCCAATGAGGCGCTGCGCCTGGGTCTCGTCAACCAAGTGCTCGATGACGCCGCCCTGGCGCCCGCCACGGAACAGCTGCTGCTGCGCCTGGCACAGGGCCCCACGGTCGCCTACGGGCGCATGCGCCACCTGCTGCGCACGGCCCTGCAACACGACCTCGACGCGCATCTCGACAGCGAGGCCACCGGCTTCATCACGTGCACCACCACGCAAGACTTCCGCGAAGGGGTGGACGCCTTTCTCGAAAAACGCCCACCGCAATTCCAGGGCGCCTGAGCCGAACCCCAAGGAGAATAGAACCCATGAAGACCCGCATCACCGACCTGCTGGGCATCCGCTACCCCATCATTCAGGGCGGCATGCAATGGGTAGGCACCACCGAGCTGGCCGCAGCCGTCTCCAACGCAGGGGGCCTGGGCATCCTCACGGCGCTGACGCAGCCCAGTCCCGAGCATCTGGCGCGCGAGATCGCACGTTGCCGCGAACACACCGATCAGCCGTTCGGGGTCAATCTCACCATTTTGCCCACCACCAAGGCGCCGCCTTACGAAGCCTATCTGGATGCGATCCTGGACAGCGGGGTGCGCATCCTCGAGACGGCGGGCAACCATCCCGTGGCCCTGACAGAGAAGGCCCGGCGCGCAGGCGCCCGCATCGTCCACAAATGCACCAGCGTGCGTCACGCCCTGTCGGCCGAGCGCCGCGGGGTGGACGCCATCAGCATCGACGGTTTCGAGTGCGCCGGCCATCCGGGCGAAGACGACATCCCGGGGCTGATTCTGATCCCGCTGGCCACCCGCGCGCTGCGCATCCCGGTGATTGCGTCGGGCGGCATGGTCGACGGCCGCAGCATGGCCGCGGCGTTCGCCCTGGGCGCCGAAGGCATCAACATGGGCACGCGGTTTTGCGCTACGCTGGAAGCACCGATCCACGAGAACATCAAGCAGGCGCTGGTCAATGCCACCGAGCAGGAAACCCAGTTGATTTTCCGCAGTTTCCGCAACACGGGCCGGGTCCTGAAAAACACGGTCTCCGACCAGGTCGTAGCACTGGAGAACCGGCCGGGCGGCTGCGAATTCGCGGACATTCACCCGCTGGTCAGCGGCCAACGGGGGCGCGACGCCCTGTCGAGCGGCGATCTGGATGCCGGGCTGGTCTGGGCCGGGCAGGTCATCGGCCTGATCGACGACATCCCCAGCTGCGAGACGCTGATCCAACGCATCGTGGCCGACTGCCGGGCCGCGCTGCGGCAAGCCAGCCGGCTGGCCGACCCGGCGCCCTGAAACCCTACGGAGGCTGATTCATGTTGGCAACACGCAGAGAACAGCATTTTGGTCAGCGCGTGATCCTCTGCTTTCAGGACCGCCCGGCGAACCTGAACGACATGCGGCAGGCCGCGGCAGGCCGACACCCCGCACAAGACGCGTTGGTGCACGGCAACCAGCGGCTCAGCTGGCAGCAGTTCGATGACCACGTCATGCGCGTGGCCGCCGGGCTGCAGGCGCTGGGGGTCGGCGCGGGCGACCGGGTCGCGCTGTTGCTGTCGAACCGGCCGGAGTTCGTGCTGGCCTGTTATGCCGCCTGGGCACTGGGCGCGGCCGTGGTGCCCCTGAACATCCGCGAGCAGATGCCCGGCATCCGCTACATCCTGCAAGACTGCGAGGCCCGGCTGCTGATCCATGACGCCGAACTGCACACGCTGGTGCCGCCGGCCGAAGACACACCGGCGCTACAGCACCGGGTCCACACGGACACCCTGGCGGGCGGCGCCACACCCTGGTCTTCTTTGGTGCGGCACGCGCCGCTGCCTGCCTGTGCACCGGTGGCGGAAGAAGACATGGCGGCCATCCTGTACACGTCGGGCACCACCGGCTTTCCAAAAGGGGCGATCCTGACGCACTTCAGCATCGTGCACTCCGTCATGAACTATACCCAAGTTCTGCGGCTGGACGGGCCGGTCCGCGGGGCGGCCCTGGTGCCGCTCAGCCACGTCACGGGCCTGGTGGCCCTGATGGCCGTCGTGCTGGGCCTGGGGGGCACACTGATCATCGCCCCCCGGTTCAAGGCGGCCGAGTTCCTGGCGCTGGCCGAGCAAGAGCGCATGACCTACACCCTCATGGTGCCCGCCATGTATCGCCTGTGCCTGCTCCAGGACGACTACCAGCGCCACGACCTGTCTGCCTGGACCGTCGGCGGCTTTGGCGGCGCCCCCATGCCCCCCCGAAGTCCTCGACCAACTGCACCAGTGGCTGCCCGATCTGCGCCTGTCCAACTGCTACGGCGCCACCGAGACCACCTCGCCCGTCACCGTCATGCCGGCCCATCTCACGCACGACCACCTGGACAGCGTGGGCCCGCCACTGCCGGTGGCCGAAGTCCTCATCATGGACCCACAAGGCCGCGAACTGCCGCGCGGCGAGGTCGGCGAACTCTGGCTCAAGGGCCCCATGGTGGTCGAAGGCTACTGGCGCAATGCCAAGGCAACCGCAGACAATTTCATCGGCGGCTATTGGCGCAGCGGCGACGTCGGCTACATGGACGCGCAAGGCCTCGTGTACGTCAAGGATCGCTACAAGGATCTGATCAACCGGGGCGGCTACAAAATCTACAGCGTGGAAGTCGAGAACTGCCTCAGCGAGCATCCCGACGTGGTCGAGGCCGCCGTCGTCGGCACCCCCTGCCCCGTACTGGGGGAGCGGGTCCACGCCTTCGTCGTGCCGCGCGCCGGATCCGGCCTGTCCGCCGACGCCCTGCAGGCCTTCTGCGCCGAACGCCTGGCCGATTACAAGGTGCCAGAAACATTCACCCTCGAGACGGACCCCTTGCCGCGCAATGCCAACGGCAAACTGCTCAAGCGCCACCTGCGCGAGCGGGTCCGCCCAGCCGACCCGAAGGCGAACGCATGACCGACACCATCATCACCGAAACCCTGGCGCCCGGCCTGGCGCGCATCCGTATCCAACGGCCCCAACAACGCAATGCCTTGCGGGTGGCCGACGCCCGGGCGCTGCATCGCGCGCTGGACCGCGTGCTGGCGGACCCGAGCCTGCGCGTGCTGATTCTCACGGGCGAAGGGCCCGCCTTCTGCGCGGGGCTCGACCTGAAATCCCTGCTCGACGAACAGGGCCGCTATGCGCCAGACCCCGCCGAAGCCATGGCGCTGCAGCTGTGCTTCGCGGGGCTGATCGCGCGCCTGCGCGAATCCGGCACGATCGTGGTGGCAGCCATTCATGGCCCTGCCGTAGGCGCTGGCATGGGTCTGGCGTTGGCCGCAGACATACGCCTGGCCACGCCCGAGGCCAGTTTTCATATCGGTGCCGTCAAGCTGGGTCTGACGGCCGGCGAATGTGGCATCAGCTACCACCTGCCGCGCCTGATCGGTGCGGGGCGCGCCGCCGACATCATGCTCACCGGCCGCCCGGTATCGGCCCAGGAAGCGCTGGACATCGGCCTAGTCTCCGCATTATGCCCGCAAGAGGCCCTGCACGAAGCAGCCACTGCGCGCGCCGCCGACATCCTGGCCCTGCCGCCCTACGCCAGCGCACACAGCAAGCGCGTGTTCTGGCAAAATCTAGAGGCCGGCAGCCTGCAGGCCGGCCTGGAGCTCGAAAACCACGCCCAGGTGCTGGGCCTGATGACCGCCGACTTCCAAGAGGCCGCCCAGGCTTTTGCGCAAAAGCGCGCGCCGGTCTTCTCGACGTCCTGAACCCTTTCCCCGGAGTCCCGATGCAAGCGCTCGTCTGTCACCAATATGGCCCCCCCTCGACCCTGGTTCTGCAAGAGCGCCCCACGCCCGAGCTGCAGCCGGACCAGGTGCTGGTCGATGTCCTCGCCGCCGGGATCAACTACCCCGATACGCTGATCATCGAGAACCGCTACCAATTCAAGCCCACCCTGCCCTTCAGCCCCGGGGGCGAGTTTGCCGGGCGCATCCGCGCGGTGGGCGCACAGGTCGGCGGATTTGAACCGGGTCAGGCGGTCCTGGGCTTTTGCGGATGGGGCGCATTTGCCGAACAGATTGCCGTACCGGCCCAGGACCTTTTCAAGGTCCCCGAGGGGCTGCCCTTCGACGTCGCCGGATCCCTGCTACTGACGTACGGCACCGCCTATCATGCGCTGGTCGATCGTGCCCAACTGCAACCCGGCGAGACGGTACTCATCCTCGGCGCCTCGGGCGGCCTGGGCAGCGCCCTGACCGAACTCGCCAAGGCGCTCGGCGCGCGCGTGATCGCAGCGGCGTCCAGCCCGGAAAAACTACAGGCATGCCGTGCCAATGGGGCCGACGAGGTCATCGACTACCAGCAGGAAGACCTGCGCGCACGGCTCAAAGAGCTGACGTCGGGGCGCGGCGTGGACGTTGTCTGCGACCCGGTCGGCGGCCCCCTGAGCGAAGCCGCACTGCGCAGTACGGCGTGGCGTGGGCGGTTTCTGGTCATCGGCTTTGCCAGCGGCGAGATCCCCCGTATCGCGCTGAACCTGACCCTGCTCAAAGGCTGCGCGGTGGTGGGCGTATTCTGGGGCGATTACGTGAAGCGCGAACGTGCGGCGGCCCAGGCCGACGTCGACGTGCTCGCAGAATGGGTTCGGGCGGGCCGCATCCGGCCGGCCATCACACGCCGCCTGACGCTCGCGGAAATCCCCGCTGCGCTCGAAGCGATGCAACGACGCCAGGTGGTGGGCAAATGGGTCGTCCTTCCTGCCGGGCCAGCGGCATCCTGACCCGCCCCCTGGCCGTCCCATGAACGCAGCCTCCGGCCAGGAACCTGTCCGCCGCCTGTTCTTCGCCTTGTGGCCCGACGCGGACACGGCCGGGGTCTTGCAGGCCCGGGCGCAACAGGCACATGATGCCTGCGGCGGGCGCGTCATGCGCCTGGATACCCTGCACCTGACACTGGCCTTCCTGGGCGCCGTCGGCGGGCGCAGGATCCCGGCGCTGCGGGCCCTGTTGTCGGCGGGCGAGCGGTTCGGCGGCACGCTGGTGCTGGATCGCTTCGGCTATTTCAGGGGGCCGCGCATCGTCTGGGCGGGGTCGTCGGCGCCGGTATCCTGGCTGCACACCCTGCATGAGCGCCTCTGGGCCGACATCGAACCCATTGGGCTGGCCCGGCCCGCCGAACGCTTTCGACCCCACATATCCTTGTTGCGCAAGGTGGCGCATGGCACGCTGCCGCCCTGGCCTGCAGGCGGCGCCATCATCTGGCGCGCCCAGCGGCTGGTGCTGGTGGCTTCGACGTCGCAAGCCACGGGCGCCTGCTACGAAGTGCTGGGCGAACAGCGGCTGCCCATGACCCCGGAACCTGGGCGTTAAGCCCGCGCGCGCGTTGCGCCAGCGGGCCGGCCAGCGCCCGAAGCCACGGCCCGGATCGGCCTGTGCGGCCCCCTCAGCCCAGGAACCCCCCAAAGAAGCAGCCCAGGTTGTGATCCAGCGTATCGATGTGATAGCCGCCTTCCTGAACGATCAAGGTGGGCAGGTCCAGGCTTTGGATCTGCCGCCCCAACTGCTCGAAGCCCGCAGAGCTGACGGCGACCTTCGCCTGAGGGTCTTCGTGGTAGATGTCGAAACCCAGGGCCAGCACCAGGACATCCGGTTCGTAGATGCGGATGGCACTGAACGCCTGCTCGAGGCGATCGAAGAACACGCCCTCGGGCGAACCATGGGGCATGGGCAGATTCAGGTTGTACCCCCCGCCCGCCCCGACGCCACGCTCATTTTCGAAGCCGCAGACGACCGGGTAGAAATTGGTGGGATCCCCATGGATCGAGATGTAGAACACGTCGGCCCGGCCGTAGAAGATCTCTTGGATGCCCTGGCCATGGTGCATGTCGGTATCCAGCACCATGACCCGCGTGTATTGGTCGCGCAGGACCTGCGCCGCCATGGCGCTGCTGTTCAGGTAGCAGAACCCGCCCGCGCCATCGGCCCGGGCGTGGTGCCCCGGCGGACGGCACAGGGCATAGGCATGCCGGCTGCCGGAAAGCAGCGCGTGCGCACCGGCAATGGCCGATTGGGCCGACCCATACGCCGCCCGCCAGGTGTGCTCGCCGATGGGGCAGCTGCCGTCGGCCAGAAACCGGCCCGCTTCGGCGAGGATCCCGCGCAGGGCGTTGCCCTGGCGCACGAAGACGTTGGACATGACCTCGTCACCCCAGTCTTCCGGCACCGCATGCCAGCGCCGGTAGGCCGATTCGAGAAACCGCAGGTAGGCGATGTCATGCACGGCCAGTAAAGGCCTGCTGCCATGATCCTTGGGGGTGCGCACGGGAAAACCCAGTGTCTTGACGCCTTCGAGCAGGCGCTCGGCCCTGGACGGAATTTCTTGTGGCGTGCGCATCTGGCCGCGCGAAAAATAGCTTTGTGGCCGGTGCAGCAGCTGATCGGGATGAAAATAAGTATCCATGGTCCAGCCTTGGTTCGTTCACTTGATTTCGATTTCGATGAAGGCCACTTCGACGTCGCTTTCATTGATGACGTTGTGCTCGATG
The DNA here is from genome assembly GCF_041675725.1 of Castellaniella sp. GTDB lineage: Bacteria > Pseudomonadota > Gammaproteobacteria > Burkholderiales > Burkholderiaceae_B > Castellaniella. Next base: position 13,455 of record NZ_JBAYTI010000022.1, read on the forward strand.
CCCGCCGCCCGCGCATAGGGCTGCTCGGCTGTCAGCGGCGAGGGCGTGCGCTGGCCGTCGCGGGTGTCGATCTGCAGGATGCCCGTGATGACCGGCACCACCACGTAATCGAGCTCGTGGCGATGCCAACCGGTTTCGGAGCCTGGCGGAAACGTCCAGCGCGTGACCCGCGTGAACTCGTTGTCGATGTGTACGGTCGGTACGGCCTGGGTTCGTTTCATGACTCGCCTCCTGGGGTGATGACGCTGAGGTCGGGATCCCAGTCTTTCCCGGGAATCGCGGCAATCAGCTCTTGCGTATAGGGGTCTGACGGATGGTCAAAAATTTGTGCGGGCTCGCCGTACTCGGCAAAAGCCCCGCGGTGCATGACGGCGACGCGGTCGCAGACCTGGGCCGCCACGCGCAAGTCGTGGGTAATGAATATCATGGCGATGTTCAGGCGCCGCTGGATGGCGCGCAGAAGTTCGAGCACCTGCGCCTGCACCGAGACGTCGAGCGCAGAAACGGATTCGTCGGCCACGATCACCTTGGGATCCAGCGCCAGCGCGCGCGCAATACCGACCCGCTGGCGCTGCCCGCCAGAAAACTGGTTCGGATAGCGATCGAAGGCGGAGCGATCGAGCCCGACCATGTCGAGCAGCTGATAGGCGCGCTGTTGCGCCTCGCGACGGCTCATGCCGTTCGCAACCGGGCCATCGCTGATGATCTTGCCCACCGTGTGGCGCGGATTGAGCGAGGAAAACGGATCCTGGAAAATCATTTGTATCGATTTGCGCAGCGGCCTGAGCTGCCTTTGCGACATTTTCGTGAGGTCGTGGCCATCGAACAGGATCTCGCCGCCATCGACGTGGATCAGGCGCAGCAGGCACTTGCCGATGGTGGATTTCCCGGATCCCGACTCGCCCACGATGCCCAGCGTCTCGCCCGCCTGGACCTGGAAGCTCACGCCGCTGACTGCGTGCACCTCGCGGCCGCTGGAAAACAGCCCTTTGCGGCCCATGCGGTACGTCTTGCGCAGATTGCGGACCTCGAGCAGCGGCGGCTCGCCCGATGCGGCGGCGGCCTGGGCGCGCGCACGCCGCCGCGGCACGGCCGCGATCAGGCGGCGGGTATAGGGCTCTTGTGGCTGGTTCAGCACCTGTGCGGCGGGCCCCTGTTCGACCAGCCGGCCTTTTTCCATGACCACCACCCGATCGGCGATCTCGGCCACCACGCCGAAATCGTGCGTGATGAACAGCACCCCCATGCCCTTCTGGCGCTGGATGTCGCTGATCAGGGCCAGGATCTGCGCCTGGGTGGTGACGTCCAACGCCGTGGTGGGTTCATCGGCGATCAACAGCGCGGGCTCGAGGGCCAGGGCCATGGCGATCATCACGCGCTGGCGCTGCCCGCCCGAGAGGGCGAACGGATACGCCTGGCCAAGCGAGGCGGGATCCGGCAGCCCCACGAAATTGAGCAGTTCGAGCACCCGCCGGTTGCGCTCTTCGCCGGGGTACCGATGGTGGGTGCTCATGACCTCGGCAATCTGCCGGCCGACCTTCATGACCGGGTTCAACGCCGAGAGCGGTTCCTGGAAGATCATGGCGACGTCTTTGCCACGCATCCCGCGAACGGTGTCTTCAGGCAGCTTGAGCAGATCGCGCCCCTGAAAGAAGATCTCGCCCGCCTGCGGCACCAGGTAATCCGGCAGCAGGCCCATGATGGTATTGGCCGTCATGGACTTGCCCGACCCGGATTCGCCCACGACGCAGACGATTTCACGCGGTTCGACATCGAAGGAAATATCGCGGATCGCATACGGGCGGTCGCCGCCCCGCGGCAGCGGGATCGTCAGGCCCCGGACGGACAGCAGCGCGTTCGCAGGATGATCGGAATCGCGTACGGACACATCGGGCTCCTATTCGTTGGGGCGGCGCAGATGCGGATTGAGCGCATCGCTGAGCCCGCCCCCGATCAGGTTGATGGAGAGCACCGTGAGCAGGATCGCCACACCGGGCCAGACGATCATCCACCAGGCCTGCTGGATCATGGTGCGCGCGGCGCCGATCATGAACCCCCAGCTCATGAGATTGCGATCCCCCAGGCCCAGAAACGACAGGGCCGCTTCGGTGAGGATGGCCGTCGCCACCATGAACGAGGTGGACACGATGATGGGCGACATCGCATTGGGCAGGATCTGCGACCCGATGATGCGCCCGGGATGCTGGCCGATCACGATGGCCGCCTGCACGAATTCGCGCTGCTTGAGCGACAGAAATTCGCCGCGCACCAGGCGGGCCGCCGGCGGCCAGGCCACCAGGGCGATGGCGGCGAGTATCGAATAAATGCTCGGGCTCAGCACGGCCACCAGGACCACCGCCATGGCCAGCTGCGGAATCGTCTGGAAGAATTCGGTCAGACGCATGAGAAAGTCATCGATGCGGCCGCCGTAATAGCCGGCGATCGAACCGACCAGAATCCCCACCAGCAGGGCAATGACCGTGGATACGATACCCACCAGCAACGAAACCTGGGCCCCCCAGGCCAGCCCGGCGGCGATGTCACGGCCCAGCATGTCGGTGCCGAACGGGTAGTCGGGGTCGGTGAACGGCGGAATGAGCGGGTCGGCCACCATCATCCAGGGGGAGCCGGGATACAGGATGGGCGCCACCAGCGCCAGCACCACCACCAGCAAGAGGATGATCGTGCCGGCCAGAGCGCCGTAATTGCGCGCAAAGCGCCACAGGAACCCGCTCATTGGGCGCCTCCGGGCTGTGCGCCGGCCGCGATGCGCGGATCCACGAACCGGTAGACGACGTCGGTGAGCAGATTGAACACGACGACCATGATGGACGTCACCAGGAACACCCCGAGCAGCAGTTGGTAGTCACGTTGCAGCAGGGCATCGAACATGAGGCGCCCGATGCCGGGCCAGGCAAACACGGTTTCCGTGAGTACGGCGCCACCTGCCATCTGACCCAGTTGGATACCCGCAAAAGTGATGACGGGCAGCAGCGCATTGCGCAGCACGTGCCGACGGATGATGGTGTTGGGCGCCACCCCCTTGGCGCGCGCCGTCTTGACGAAATCCATGTTGATGACTTCGAGCATGGAGGCACGCGTGAGCATGACGTACATGGCCATGAAGAAGCAGCCCAAGGTAACGGTGGGCAGTACCAGGTGCAGGGCGATGTCCTGAACGTAGGCCCAGCCGGTGAAGCCTGCGCCGACGGTTTCCATGCCGAAGCCCGGCAGCCAGCCCAGCACCACCGAAAACAGCAGAATGGCCATGAGGGCCAGCCAGAACAGCGGCGTGGCATACAAGAGCAGCGACACCGCCATGACGGTGTTGTCGAGCCATCGCCTGCGCCGCCTGTAACGGGCATTGGCGGCCACGACGCCCAACAGCACCCCCAGCGTGACGGAAAACAGGAAGGCGCAGAACATCAACAGCAAGGTGGCCGGGATGCGCTGTGCGATCAGCGTGAGCACCGGCATGTTGTTGCGGTATGAATAGCCCAGATCGAGCCGTGCCACGCCGGACAGATAGACCCCGAGCTGCACCAGCACGGGCTTGTCGAGGCCGAATTCTTCGCGCAGCTGCTCGACGTAGGCGGGATCGCTGGCCCCCGACTGCCCGGCCAGGACGGCCGCCGGGTCTCCGGGTGCCAGCCGGATCAGGAAGAAATTGATGATCACGACACCCAGCACCACGATCAGTGCCTTGATGACCCTGGATGTCAGGAAACCGAGGAATTTCATGCCACCTGCCCCACGCCGAGACGACCCGATCGTGACCGGTGGTGTCGCCCGGCACCGCCCTGGGCGGTGGCGTGGGCGCGCCACCGGTCACGCGTCACGACAGCTGGATACTAGTTTTCGAAATGCACGTTGTCGAAACTTTCATTCAGGCCAATGGCCGTCGTGACCAGGTTCTTGATGTTGCTGCGATAGAGCGTAGCGAACTCCATGTCGACCAGGAACCCGTTGCCGACCTCTTCGACCAGTGTCTTCTGGATCTCGGAGTACAGTGCCTGCCGCTCTTTGGGATCGGTGGAGGCCGATGCCTTGGACCACAGCGTGTCGAGCGCAGGATTGTTGTAGCCCTGGGCGTTGGCGAAGGGCGAGCCCTTGACGATGTTCCGGGCCACGTACAAGCGTTCGACCCCCAGCGCGGGATCCCCATACTGATACGAATAGGTGGTGGTGATGTCGAAGTCCCAGTCGCCCGTACGGGCGGCCCAACCGCCGCCATCCGTCGATTGGAGATCGACCTTGAAGCCGAGCTGCTCGAGTGTCTGGCGGGTGTATTCGTCGAGACGATCCCAGGTGGAGCCATAGGGGAAGCTGAGCAGCCGGATGGTGTGGTCGGCCGGGTTGATGCCCGATTCCTTGATGAGTTCGCGCGCCTTCTTGGGATCGAATTTGTAAGGCGGCAGGTTCGGATCGTAATACAGTTCGGTGGGTACGAAGGGACCGTTGGCCACCTGCCCCAGGCCAAAGAAAATATTCTTCACGATGGCCTCGCGGTTCATCGCGTACATCATGGCCTGGCGCACCTTGACGTTGTCGAAGGGCGGCTTGCGCATGTTGAAGATGAGGTAGGCCAGCGGCGAGAACATTTCCCAGCCCTTGGTGGTGTACGTGACCCCGTCGATCTCGGACAGGCGCTTGATGTCGACGTTGTCGACGTCGCCGCCGTACAGGACGTCGATCCGGCCGTTCTGGAACGCCACGGCGCGAGAGGAGGAATCCGGGATGACGTTGAAGATGAGCTCATCCAGATAGGGCATGTCCGGCTTCCAGTAATGCGGATTCCTGACCAGGTGGATGAAGGAGCCGCGCTGCCACTCTTTGAACATGAACGGGCCCGTGCCGATCGGGTGCTGGTTGGCCGGGTTGGTCATGTAGTCTGTGCCTTCGTAGACATGCTTGGGCAGCATGGGCGCAAACCCGGGCTCGAACATCAGCATGACGGCGGGGAACGGCGCCTTCAGGTTGAGGCGCACCGTGAGATCGTCGATCTTGTCGACCGACTTCGCGTGCGTGTTGAGAATCGCCCGGGCGCGGGCGTGCACCTTGGGCAGCATGTCGGCCAGTGAGAAGACGACATCATCGGCCGTGAACGGATGGCCATCGTGCCACTTGACGCCCTCTTGGAGGTGGAAAGTGACGCTCAGGCCATCGGGGGCGACGTCCCATGACTTGGCCAGGCCGGGCCTGGGTTCGAGGTCGAACGTGTAGGTCAGCAGGCTTTGAAACATCTTGCCGCTGACATATTGCGTGGGGGCCTGCTGGTTGAAAGCCGCGATCAGAATGGGGGGCTCGGGCTGGATGATGAGCTGCAGTACTTTCTTGTTTTCAGCCTGGGCCCAGCTGGGCAGGGCGAGTTCCGTGGTGATCGCACCCATGGCCGAAGCGCCCGTGATCATGAATTTACGTCTGTCCATCGCTGTCTCCTTGTATTTTTGATGACCGTCGAAACGAAGGCCTGAGGCGTTTCCTGCACGGCAACCCACTACGATCAGCCGCCTGCCGGTTTTGATGCAAACTTGGATGGCCCGGCAGACACCCGCCCGACTACACCGCAGAATGACCTTTCAGCGTATGGACAAAAGGTCAGGTGGCCTGACCGATAATTTAAACACCTATGGATGCCGGTGCAACGATCCACATGGATTTCTAGGGTAAACCACAAGCCCCGGCACGCTCGAGCACGGCCCCCAGCAGCACATTGGCCCCCGCTTCCAGATGCGCGGGTTCGGCATATTCGGCCTCGTTGTGGCTGATCCCGTCCCGGCAGGGCACGAACACCATCGCGGTGGGCACGACCGTGGCCATATAAACGGCGTCGTGGCCCGCCCCAGTGACGATATCCCGGTGGCTGTAGCCGCGCGCCTGGGCCTGCGCACGCACCAAGCCGACCAGCCCGGCATCGAACGGCGTGGCCGGGAAGTTCCAGGTCTCGGCCAGGCTCACCTGCACCGGATAGCCCACCGTGTCGGGCAACTGCTCGCAGACACGCTTGAGTTCGGCGTCCATTTCGCCCAGGCGGGCCGGATCTTCATGACGCAGATCGACCGTAAAGCGCACCGTGCCTGGGATGACGTTGGGCGACCCCGGGCGGACCTCGACAATGCCGACGGTGCCACGCCCTTCAGGGGCATGGGCCCGCGCGATGTGGACCACGGCCTGCATCAGGTGCGTGGCCGCAAATAGGGCGTCGTGGCGCAAGTGCATGGGCGTGGGGCCGGCATGGGCTTCGCTGCCGGTGACGGTGACGTCATACCAGCGCAGCGCCAGCGAACCGGTCACGACCCCGATCACCTGGTTTTCGTCTTCCAGCACCGGGCCCTGTTCGATGTGGGCTTCGAAATAACTGTCGGGCAGCACGCCGGGCACGGGTATCGAACCGGCATAGCCCGAGCGGGCGAGTTCATCGCGCACCTTCTTGCCGTCGCGGCCCACCGTCTCGAGCGCGGACTCGAGCGCAATGGCCCCACAGAACACGCCTGAGCCCATCATGGCCGGCGCAAAACGCGCGCCTTCCTCGTTGGTCCAGATCATCAGCTCGAGGGGCGCCCGCGTCTGTACCCCCTGGTCATTGAGGGTGCGCATGACTTCGAGCCCGGCCATCACGCCATAGCAGCCATCGAAGCGCCCCCCTGTGGGCTGCGTATCGATGTGGCTGCCCATGGCGACTGGCTTGAGGTCTGGATCCTGCCCCGCGCGACGGCCGATGATGTTGCCGATCTGGTCGACGCGGATGTCCAGCCCGGCCTCTTTCATCCACCCGGTGACCAGATCCCGGCCTCGGGTGTCCAGATCCGTGAGCGCCAGGCGACAACTGCCCCCCTTGGCCGTGGGCCCGATGCGGGCCAGATCCATGAGCGATTGCCAGAGGCGGTCGCCATCGATGGTCAAAGTCATATTGCGTGTCATGGTGTCTCCTTGGTTCAGGCCTGCGCCCCCGGCACAGGCTGGGCGGCGCGCCTGGCGTGTGTCGGCCGGACGGCGCATCGACCCCTAGAATGTGCCCGGATAGGCACCGCCATCCAGAAGCAGGTTCTGGCCCGTGATGTAGCCCGCCCGCGGACTGCACAGAAACGCACAGGCATCGCCGAATTCGGCCGGGTCGCCGAAGCGGCGCGCCGGAATCGCCTTGAGCCGGTCATTCTGGACCGCATCGAGCGTGGCCCCAGTGTCTTCTGCCACGCGGCGCGCCGTTTCCAGCAGACGCACGGTGGCAAAGGCCCCGGGCAACAGGTTGTTGAGCGTGACGTTGTGCTGCGCCACCTGGCGCGCCAGCCCGGCGACGAAGCCGGTCAGGCCACTGCGCGCGCCATTGGACAGCCCCAGGATGTCGATGGGCATTTTCACGGCACTGGACGTAATGTTGACGATGCGGCCGAAACCGCGCCCGATCATGGGGTCGATCACCGACTGGATCAATGCGATCGGACTGACCATATTGTTGTTGAGGGCAGACATCCAATCGGCCTCGGTCCATTCGCGAAAATCGCCGGGCTTCGGCCCGCCGGCGTTGGTGACCAGGATGTCGGGCGCACCGGATGCCGCCAGCGCGGCCTGGCGGCCCGCTGCCGTCGTGATGTCGGCGGCCACCGCGCGGACATCGGCGGCACCCGCCTGGCGAATGCGCTCTGCCGCCTGGGCCAGCACGTCGGGGCGCCGTGCGACCAGGGTGACCACAGCCCCCTCGAGGGCCAGCGCCCGGGCGCAGGCAAAGCCCAGGCCCTGACTTGCGCCACACACCAACGCGATCTTGCCCTGCAATTGCAAATCCATCCGAATCCCCTGTGTAACGGTTGGCGAAAGGCTACTTCGGCTGGTTGACGAAAGGCGGCGGCCGCCCCGACCCCGCGACGGCCGACTGGGCCGCTGCCAGCGCCTGGCTGCGTATGGCACTGAGCGTTTCGCCCGGTGCGATGCCTTCGGGCGCGTATCGGATCTCGACCAGGGCCGGCAGACGCCGTTCGCGCGCGAAGGCCCGGGCGCGCTCGAACGCGGCAGGAAACGCCTCGGTGCGGTCGACGACTTCGCCCTGCCCGCCATAAGCCTGTACGATCTCGCAGAACGCCGGGTTGGAAAAATCGAGCGCCACGCAGCGGTTGGGGAACTCGCGCGCCTGGTGCGCCTTGATGGTGCCCCAGCAGCCATTGTTGAACAACAGAATGACGATGCCCAGGCCATATTGCATGGCCACGCCCAGCTCTTGCATGGTCATCTGGAAACAGCCGTCGCCCGCGTAGCAGATGACTTCACGCTCGGGCTGTTCGAGCTTGGCCGAGAGGGCCGCGGGCAGCCCGTAGCCCATGGTCCCCAGGGTAGGGGCCAGGCTGGTGCCCGGGCCACGGAACTGGCGATACCGATGGGGATACAGCGCATAGTTGCCGGCCCCCACCGTGATGCAGGCGTCGTCCGGCAAGACTTGATTGACGTGCGCAGACAGCGCGTCGAGGCTGAGCGGCCCGGGCGCCGGCAGGGGCTCGAGCGACTGCAGGTATTCGGCATGCGCCTGCCGCGCAGCCGCCATGTCGGGGGCCGTGTCTGGGGCCAGCTGCGCCGCGGCCTGTGCAAAACAGGCCACGTTGGCGGCGATCCCCAGGGCCGGCACGAACACGCGCCCGATTTCGGCGACATCCGGGTGAACGTGCACCAACCGTTGCCGCGGCTGTGGGCTTTCGATCAGCGAATAGGCGATGGTGGTGGCTTCGCCCAGGCGGGTGCCGACGGCCAGGATCAGGTCGGCCGCACGCACACGCGCCTCGAGGGCGCCGTGCATGGCCCAGCCCACCTGGCCGGCAAAATGGGCATCGCTTTGATCGAAGCACTCGAGCCGCCGCCAGGCCACAGCGACCGGCAGGCCGAAGCGATGCGCAAAACCCGCGATGTCCTGAACCGCCCGGACCGACCAGCCACTGCCCCCCAGGATCATGAGCGGCCGCTGCGCCTGGGCCAACAAGGCCTTGAGCGCCTGCAGTTCGGCCCACCCCGGATGCAGCAAGACGCGCGGGTACGGCGGCAGATCGGGGACGTCGGCCCGCCCCCAGAGCGTATCTTCGGGCAGCACCAGCACCACCGGGCCGGCCCGCCCGCTGGTGGCGACGGAAAAAGCGCGCGATACGTACTCGGGGATGCGTTCGGTCTGGTCGATCTGCGCCACCCACTTGGCCACCGGCCCGAGCATGCGGCGGTAGTCGATTTCCTGGAACGCCTCGCGGTCGAGAAACCCCGTGGCCACCTGGCCCACGAACAAAATCATGGGGGTGGAATCCTGAAAGGCCGTGTGCAGCCCGATGCTGGCATTGGTAGCGCCCGGGCCGCGCGTCACGAAACAGATGCCCGGCTCGCCCGTGAGCTTGCCATAGGCTTCGGCCATATAGGCTGCGCCACTTTCCTGGCGGCACACCACCGGTTGGATCGCCCCGGCGTGATCGTTGAGCGCGTCGATGCGGGGCAGGTAGCTTTCACCCGGCAGCAGGAACACCCTGCGTACGCCATGGATCCTGAGCTGCTGCATAAGGATCTGGCCACCGTGGCGGCCGTGGTCGGTTGTATGTGCCATGCATTCATCCGGTGGCGTGTTCCTGGCGCCTGCCCAGCCAGGCCCCCCTGTGGAATCGAACCGGCGCCATGTCAGACCCCGGCCTGGGGAATGGCCTCGGTCTGGCCGACCACACTGGCGGGGTCGTCGAAGTCGCGATGCAGGCGCATCAGGATGTTGGCCAGATGCGCCTGCATCGCCGTCCGTGCCTGTTCTGCGCTGCGCCTGCGCAGTGCCGCGACGATTTGCCGGTGCTCGAGTATGGCAAGGTCCCAATCCTGCGAGTTCACGAAGTGCTCGTCCAGGCGGCGAAAGACTTGATTGTCCGCGCTCAGCTGCCAAATGTGCGTGATGGCGGACTCGAGGGCCGCATTGCCACAGGCCCGTGCGATGGCCAGGTGAAATGCCTGATCGTGGGCCTGGTACGGTGGGCCGCTATCCATGCGCTGTTGCGCCTGCTCGATGTCTTCGATCTGCTCGCGGGTCGCGGCGACCGCGACCCGGGCGGCGGCTTCGGGTTCGAGAAGCAGGCGGGTTTCGAGCAGGTCGAACGGCCCGACTTCGACCTGCTGGCGACCCTGTTGCAGCAAGGGCTCGACCACGCGCGGGCGGGGTGCGCGGTTGCGCACGAACACCCCGGCGCCCACGCGGACGTCGACGTAGCCCTGGAGTTCGAGCGCAATCAGGGCCTCACGCACGGACGCGCGGCTGACCCCCAGCTGATCGGACAGCAGCCGTTCGGCGGGCAGGCGCTCGCCCACCGGAAAATCGCCCGACTCTATTTTTGCGGCAATCCGGTCTGCGATGATGCGGTACAGGCGCACCGTCGAGATGGTATCAAGCTGGTTCATGGTGGCATGTGGTCTGACGGTCTGAAGGCCTGACCAATAATGTAAAGAGTTTGCGGTATCGTCGCAAGAAATCTGCTCCAGGACAGGGGTAAACCCTAGCCCGACGGCCGGATTCTGGCCGATGGCCTTCATCCGTCATCCCGCAACCGGACGTTTTGCATTCGCGGGCCGCTTGCGATAGGCCCCCGGGGCACTGCCCGTCCAGTGACGAAAGGCCCGGTTGAAAGCGGCAGGATCCTCGAACCCGAGGCTGTTGCCGATGGCGGCCACCGGCTGAGCGGTTTTGTTGAGCAGCTCGATGGCCATGTCGCGCCGCAACATATCCTTGATGCGCTGGAAGCTGGTGCCTTCGGCCGCCAGGTGGCGCGCCAGCGTGCGCGGCGAGGCATGCAGGGCATCGGCCACGTCCAGGATGGTGAGCCGCTCGTGCAGGCGTTCTTTGAGCACGTTGCGAACCAGGTGCGTACGCGGCCGGTTGCTGTCCGAAAAATAGAACCAGTTCAGGGGCACGTCTTGCAGGAAATGATTCAGCGCGGCCTGGTCCTGCCGAATGGGTTCATACAGCCAGGCCGCATCCATGTGCAGCGCGGTTTCGGCCTGGTCGTACTGCACGGGCCCCGGATACAGGTATTCGTAATCGGATGCATGCGCAGGCTGCGGGAAGGGAAAGGTGATGCAGTGAAATGGGATCTTGCGCGCCACCAGCCACGACGCCACCCCCTGCACCAGCATCAGCATCAATTCCAGGGCCAGCAGCCGGGTGGCCCCCAGATCGGCGCGCTCGTGCAAGACGATGCGCACCTGCCCCCCGTTTTCCGGGCAGATCTCGAAGAGCACGTCATCGTTGACCAGGCGCATGAAGTTGCGGAAGCGGTTGAGGGCCACGCGCAGCTCGGGCGCGTACAGCATGAGCATGCACAGGTACTTGAGCGTGCCATTGCGCAGCGGGCGCGAGAACAGGCCCAGGGTCTCATCGTCGATGGAAACCGCGATGGTGCGGTACAAATTTGCAAATTTTTCCAGGGTGATCCGGGCCCCAGGCAATCCCAGCAACTCTGGAGCCAAGCCGTGGCGCATCAGCCACACTGGATTAAACCCTGGTTTATCAACCACATTCGACAACAAGTCATTGACGAACCGGATCGACAAGGTCTGGATGTCTCGATTCATGGATTACCCAACACAGTGGCAGTTTTTGCAAAGTTTTCGTCATGCCCTGTCATTTAAAAGCAGGGGGCCCTTTCCTAGAATATCCCTTGAACGGCCAAATACAAGGCCGCACGCCCAGCTGTTCGGTGCAGGCTCTCATTTTCAGCGCAGGGCTGCCTATAAAGACAGATAGCAAAACATACGCGTGGTGTCCACACCACCAGGAGACACAGTGAAGCCTTCGGTTTCGGCCCCTATCCTGGCGATCGAAAATCTCACGCTGTCCTTTGGCGGCGTGCGGGCCCTGTCCGGGGTGGGTTTTCAGGTCGCACCCGATACGATCACCACCGTGATCGGGCCCAACGGCGCCGGCAAGACGTCGCTGTTCAATACCATCTCCGGCTTTTATCGGCCGCAGGCCGGGCGCATCCTGTTCGACGGCCAAGACATCACGCAGCTCCCCGCCCCCAGGCGGGCCCGCCTGGGGCTGGCGCGCAGCTTCCAGAACATTGCGCTGTTTCGCGGCATGACGGTGCTCGACAACATCAAGCTGGGCCGCCACGCCCATCTGCGCACCCACATCCTGGATGCGCTGTTCTATGTCGGGCGGGCCCGCCGCGAAGAAATGCAGCTGCGCCGCGAGGTCGAAGAACGCATCATCGATTTCCTCGAAATCGACCACATCCGCCACCACCCGGTGGCCGCACTGTCCTACGGCCTGCAAAAGCGGGTCGAAATGGCGCGTGCGCTGGCCATCCAGCCCAGGGTTCTCATGCTCGACGAGCCCGTCGCCGGCATGAACCGCGAAGAAACCGAAGACATGGCGCGCTTCATCCTCGACGTCCGCAAAGAATGGGGCATCACCGTTCTCATGGTCGAGCACGACATGGGCATGGTCATGGACCTGTCCGATCACGTGGTGGTCCTCAACTTCGGCCAGGTCATCGCCCATGGCACGGCCGAGCAGGTCCAGGCCAACCCCGAGGTCGTGCGCGCCTACCTGGGCTCGGGCGACGTCGCCGACCTGCGCGAAAGGCTGCGCCAGCCTGCGCCCGCCGGGGCCTGACGCCATGGAATTCGATTGGCTGTTCTTCGCCGAAATCACCCTGGCCGGGCTGGGCACGGGCGGGCTGTACGCACTCACCGCGCTCGCATTCGTCATCATCTTCAAGAGCACCGGGGTGGTGAACCTGGCCATCGGCGAAATGCTCATGCTGGGCGCTTATCTGTGCTTTGGCTTCGCCGTCGATTTCGGCCTGCCGATCTGGCTGGCCATCCCCGCGGCCATCGTCGTGGGCGGGCTGGCGGGCGGCCTGATCGAACGCCTGACCATCCGGCCGATGGTCGGTGAATCCCCCATTTCCACCTTCATGATCACGGTGGGGCTGGCGGCCGTGCTGGTGGGGCTGGTCGAGCTGGTCTGGACCGCCGCGCCGCGCCGCATGCCGGCCTTCCTGCCCGACGAGGCCATCTTCATCGGCGAGGCCTTCGTGCCCTCCAAGGTGTTCTATGGTTTCTTCGTCACCGCGCTGCTCATTGCCATCGTCCTGCTGGTGTTCCGCTATTGGCGCGGCGGGGTGGCACTGCGCGCCACGGCATTCGATCAGGCGGCGGCCTACTCCATGGGCATCAACGTGCCCCGGGTGTTCTCGCTGTCCTGGATCGTGGCCGCGATGATCGCCACCATGGCCGGCATCCTGGTGGGCGCGGTGGGCGGCATTTCACCGTCCATGGGCATCTTTGGCCTGTCGGTCCTGGTCGTGGTCATCGCCGGCGGCCTGGACAGCGTGCTGGGGGCGCTGGTCGCGGGGCTCGCCATCGGCCTGATCGAAGCCTGGGCCAGCGGTTTTCTGGGTGGCGAATTCAAGATCGTGGCCACCTTCATGATCCTGATCGGCGTGCTGATGATACGGCCCTACGGGCTGTTCGGCACGCGCGAAATCGAGAGGCTCTGATGCGCATCGGCACCGCAAAGTTCAGCTATCGGCACGACGAGGCCCTGTTCGACAGCCGCACACAGTATGCATGGCTGGCCATCCTGGGTCTGGGCCTGGTGGCGTTTCCATTTGCCGTCAACGAATACTGGCTCTACCTGGCCTGCCTGATGGCCATCAACATCGGCAGCGCCGCCGGCCTGAACATCCTCACGGGCTATACCGGCCTGGTCAGCCTGGGCCACGCGGCATTCATGGGCGTGGGGGCCTATACCGTGGCCGTACTGCAGGGGGCCGTCGATCTTCCGGTCCTGCCCAACCTGCTGGCGGCCGGCGCCGTCACCATGGTCGCGGGCTTCATCGTTGGCATCCCCTCGCTGCGCGTCAAGGGCCTGTACCTGGCCATCGCCACCATCGCAGCCTCCATGATCCTGCACTTCGTCTTCTCCAACTGGCAGCCCGTCACCGGCGGCACCGCCGGGCTCATGGTGAACCCCGCGCGCATCCTGGGCATAGACCTGGACACCTCGTTTCGCTTCTACTGGATGGTGATGCCCATCACCCTCCTGATGCTGCTGGGTGCCGCCAACCTGTTTCGCACCCGTATCGGGCGCGCCTTCATCGCCATCCGCGATCGCGACATTTCGGCCGAAGTACTGGGTATCCCGCTGTTGCGCTACAAGCTGCTGTCGTTCGGCATCTCGTCGTTTTACGCTGGCGTGGCCGGCGGGCTGTGGGCCTATTTCTTCCGCATCATCACCCCCGAAAGCTTTCCGCTGTCCATGTCCATTTTCTTCCTGACGGCCATCATCGTGGGCGGGATGGGGTCGTTGCTGGGCAGTATTCTCGGGGCCGCCTTCATCACCATGGTCCCCGAGGCGCTCAAATTGATCGTGGGCTGGCTGCCCATTTCAGCCGACGCCACCCTGATCCTCTCGCCGGTGCGCACCATCGTGTTCGGCCTGCTGATCATCGGGTTCCTGATCTTCGAACCGCTGGGTCTTCAGGAAATATGGCGACGTACACAGCGTTTTTTCCACCTCTGGCCATTCCGGTCATGAACCAAGGCAACCAGGAGACACTATGAACATCCATACAGTGAAACATTGGCTGGCAGGCGCGGTCGTTGCCAGCATGCTGGGCGCTGCAGGCATCGTCCACGCAGACGAAAAAGAAATCGTCATCGGCGGCTCCATCCCCATGAGCGGGGTGTTTTCCTTCGCCGGCATCGGCATCCATGCCGGGATCCAAGACTACGTCAGCATAGTCAACGAAGCCGGCGGGATCGACGGCCACATGCTGCGCTACGTGCCCGAAGACAGCGGCTACAAGGTCGATGCCTCGGTGGCCGCCTTCAAGAAAATCACCAGCCAGAACGACGTCGATTTCTACTATGGCGATTCCACCGGATTCAGCAAGACCATCAACAACGAGCTCAACCGCATGAACAGCATCCTGATGTCCGGGGCTTCGTTTGCAAGCGAGCTCAACGATCCCGAAAAATACCCCTACCAGTTCCTGGTCGGGCCCGACTACACAGAAATGTTCGGCATCCTGCTGCGCCATATCGCCGATGAATCACCAGGCGCCAAGGTGGCTTTCGTCTATTCGGATTCCGAATTCGGCCGCGATCCCATCGAGACCAGCCGCAAGACCGCCGAAGACCTGGGCCTGAAGGTCGTGGCCGAGCTCATGACGCCGCCGGGCAGCGTCGACGTCTCCACCGAGATCGCCAAGATGCGCAGGGCCAGGCCCGATTACGCCATCTTCCATGGCTACATCCTGGCGCCCATCCCCGAGTTCATCGAACAAGCCCGCAAGATGGGCATGGACACGAAATTCATGGGCACTTTCTGGACCATGGACAACTCCACCGTCATGCAAATGAAAGACGTGGCCGATGGCTTCATGGGCGTGATGCCCTATCGCTACTACTACGATGATTCCGAGTCCGCGCCCATGCTGGAAAAGATTCGTGAAATGCGCCCCGACTATCAAAACGTGCCGTACATCCAAGGGTTCCTGTCAGCCATGCTGTATGCCGAGTCCGCCCGGCGCGTGCTCGCCGAAGGCAAAGAAATGACCGCCCAGAACATGAAAGCGGCACTCAATTCGCTGGAAAACTTCGATACGGGTGGCCTGATCGGGGTGCCCATCACCATTCGCGGCAACTCGATTCCCGTCGGGCGCATTTACCAGGCCGACGTCAGCCAGGGCAAGATGCTGCCGGTGTCAGACTGGATCATCCTGGAGTAGGCGCATGGCCGCCACCGTACTCGAGCTCAACAACATCGAAGTGTTCTACAACAAGAGCGTACAGGTGCTGCGCGGCTTGTCGCTGCAGGTCCGGCAAGGCCAGATCGTGGCCTTGCTGGGGTCCAACGGGGCGGGCAAGAGCACCACGCTCAAGGCCATCTCGGCCCTGCTCCCCCTCGAGGACGGCGAACTGACCGAAGGCACCATCCGGTACGGTGAAATCGACATCAAGACCCGCCAGCCACACGACCTGGTGCGCGCCGGCCTGTTCCACGTCATGGAAGGCCGGCGCGTCTTCGAAGACCTGACGGTCGAGGAAAACCTGCTGGCGGCCACGTACGCCCTGGTCGGGCGCGCCGGGGCGAAGCCTGATTTCGACCTGGTCTACGAATACTTCCCGCGGCTGTTCGAGCGCCGCACCAGCCTGGCCGGCTACCTGTCCGGCGGCGAGCAACAAATGCTGGCCATTGGCCGCGCCTTGATCGCACGCCCCGGCCTGATCCTGCTCGACGAACCATCGCTCGGGCTGGCGCCGCTGCTGGTTGAAAACATCTTCCGCATCATCGCCCGGGTCAATGCCGAACAAGGCGTATCGATGCTGCTGGTAGAGCAGAATGCATCGGTCGCGCTGGCGGTCGCCCACTACGGCTACATCATGGAAATGGGCAAGGTCGTCACCGACGGCACCGCCGACTTCCTGGCCAATGACCCAGACGTGCGCGAATTCTACCTGGGCGTGGGGGGCGCCGGCGAAGCCCGCAGCTTTCGCAACGTCAAACATTACAAGCGCCGCAAGCGCTGGCTGTCCTGACATGCATGCGCACTCGATTCCGGACCTGACACTGCCCCAGATGCTGCGCCAGCGCGCCCAGACGCACCCCGAGCGCGTGGCCCTGCACCAGAAAGACTATGGCATCTGGCAACCCCTGAACTGGCACGCGTACTATCAGCGCGCAGGCTGGTTCGGTTTGGGGATGCGGTCCTTGGGTCTGAGACCGGGCGGGCACGTCGGGATCATCGCCGAGAACCGCACCGAATGGGTGCTCGCGCAAATGGGTTGCGGCCTGGTCGGCGCAGTCACGGTCGGCGTGTACCCCACCAGCCCCTGGCCCGAAGTCGCCTACGTCGTCAACCACGCCGACGTGGAAGTCGTGGTGTGCGAAGACCAGGAACAAGCCGACAAGATCGCCGAGGCCATCGAACAGCTGCCCCAGCTGCGGCACGTCATCGTCGTCGAACCAGACGGCTTTCGCAACACCGACCCGCGCATCGCGGCCATCACCCTGCTGTACGACGAAGTCGAGGCCCGGGGGCGCGAATACGAACAGCAACACGCCGATCTGATCGCCTCGGTACTCGACGCCCAGTCGATGGACGACATCGGGCTCATGATCTATACGTCCGGCTCCACAGGCAAGCCCAAGGGCGCAATGATCAGTTATCGCAACATCCACGGTGTTTCGCCGGGCATCATCGCGCATCTCGAACTCACCCCCGAATCCAGCCACTTGTCCTATCTGCCGCTGTGCCACGTGGCCGAACAGATGCTGACCACGTTCGTCCCCATCTACCTGGGCTCGACCGTCAACTTCGGCGAATCCATCCGCACCGTGCAGGAAGACCTGCGCGAGATCGCGCCCAACCTGTTTCTGGGGGTGCCGCGCATCTGGGAAAAGCTGCATTCGTCCATCATGATCAAGATCGCCGAGACCGGGCGCTTCCGGCGCTGGCTGTTCCACCGGGCGCTCTCGGCCACCGAACCGCTTGCGTACGTCCAGCACGCGGATCGCAGCCTGGCGCAACGCCTGGTCTATGCATTCTGGTATTGGATCATCCTGCGCGCGCTGCAAAACTTCACAGGCCTGCGGCGCTGCCGCGCGGCCCTGACGGGCGCTGCCCCCATACCGCCGGCCGTGGTCCGCTTCTTTCGCAACATCGGCGTGCCGTTGGTCGAAGTCTACGGCCTCACCGAATCCACCGGCATGGTCACCGGCCAACCCCTGTCGAATCCCCACCCAACCTCTGTGGGCACCGCCATCCTGGACGCCGAATGCCGCATCGACCCCGCCACGGGCGAGCTCCTCATCCGCGGCCCCATGGTATTTGCGGGCTATTACAAGAACGACGCCGCCACGCGCGAGACCATCCGCGATGGCTGGCTGCATACCGGTGATCTTGCGGCCGAGCGCGATGGCCAAATCTACATCGTCGATCGCATGAAAGACATCATGATCACCGCGGGCGGCAAGAACATCACGCCATCCGAAATCGAAAACGTGATGAAAGGCAGCCCATACATCAAAGAATGCATCGTCATCGCCGACGGCCGGCGCTTCGTCTCGGCGCTCATCCAGATCGATTTCGAGACGGTGGGCAAATGGGCCGAAAGCCATGGCATCGCCTTCACCCACTTCCGCTCGCTGGCCAGCCACGACCAGATCAAAGCGCTGGTCCAGGCCGAAATCGATGCCGGCAACGCCACGCTCGCGCCGGTCGCCAACATCCGGCGCTTCCACGTACTCACCAAAGAGCTCGACCACGACGACGGCGAAGTCACCGCCACCATGAAGGTCCGGCGCGCCAGCATCTATGAAACCTACGCCCAAGAAATCGAGGCCCTGTACGCCTGACCCGGGGACGCCATGCAATTCGAACTTTCCGAACAACAGCGCCAGATCCAGGCGCTGGCCCAGCAGTTTACCGAACGCGAGATCCTGCCGCGTGCGGTGCAGGCCGATCGCGACGCCACGTTTCCCATGGAAGTCCACGACCAGGCCGTGCGCCTGGGCCTGGTCAACGCGACCCTGCCCGAATCCCTGGGCGGCCCGGGGCTGGGCTGTCTCGAACTGGTCCTGATCACCGAAGCCCTGTGCTACGGCTGCCTGGGGATCGGCGCTGCGCTGTGCATCAACGCCCTGGCCGCCGAGCCCATCCTGATCGCTGGCACGCCCGGGCAGCAAGACCGCTACCTGCGCCGCCTGGCCGAGGGCGCCATGGCCAGCTTCGCCCTGACGGAACCGCAGGCCGGCTCCGACGTGGCCGGCATACGCAGCCGCGCCGTGCGCACGGCCGGGGGCTACCGGCTCAACGGCAGCAAGATCTGGATCTCCAATGCCAATCTGGCCGAATTCTTCGTGGTGTTCGCCAAGACAGACCCCGGCGGGGGCTATCGCGGGCTGTCCGCTTTCATCGTGCCCGCGGACAGCCCGGGCCTGACGGTCGGCAAACCCCTGTCCAAGCTGGGCCAAAAGGCGGCCCCCACCACCGAGGTCTTCTTCGATGACGTCTTCATCCCCGACAACCATCGCTTGGGCGACGAAGGCGGGGGGTTCGGCCTGGCCATGAAGGTCTTCGACCGCTCCCGACCCATGGTCGCGGCCTTCGGCGTCGGTCTGATCCAGCGCTGCATGGATGAATCCCTGAATTACGCCCGGCGGCGCGAATCCATGGGCAAGCCATTGCTCGAGCACCAGGCGATCGCGCATCGCCTGGCGGACATGCGCCTGCGCCTCGAGGCCGCGCGCCTGCTGACCTACCAGGCGGCCTGGCGGCTGGATCGGGCGCAGCGCAACACGCTGCAGGCCTCCATGGCCAAGGTCTACACGGCGGATGCCGCCATCTGGGCGGCCACCGAAACCATGCAGATATTCGGCGGCATGGGGTATTCCACCGAATACCCGGCCGAAAAGCTGTTTCGCGATGCCAAAGTATTGCAAATCTACGAAGGCACGTCCGAAATTCAGCGCAACATCATCGCACGCGAACTGGCCTAACGGGCCGGTCCTGGCGCTCCTCGTCCCCCTGCGCGAAGCGCGCCCGGTGGATGCCCCACAATTGGTTGCCTAGTCAGATAGTGCAGCGCTAAAATAATGCCATGCAGGCACCAACTCCCCCGCTCTCCTCTTCGAAAACCCCACCGGCCGGCCAGCCCAGCGGTGGGTTTTATGGCAGCGCGCCCGCCGATCTGGCGGCCGATCGCAACGTCGGAATCCTGGTGCGGCACCTGCATGGGCTGATCCACAAGGTTATCGATCTGGACACCCTGCCTTTGGGCCTGACCGCCAATCAGTGGCGTCCATTGCTGCTCATCAAGCACAAAGGCACCGACACGCCGGCCGAGCTGGCCCGTGTCATGAACGTCGACACCGGTGCCATCACCCGGATGCTCGACCGGCTCGAAGCCAAAAAGATCCTGCGTCGTGAACGCATCCCCGAAGACCGCCGTGTCGTCAAAGTCGTCCTGACCGACAGCGGCCACGCATTGACCGACCAGATCCTGCCCATCGTGGCTCAGGCGCTGAACCAGCATCTGCAGGGCTTTTCCAAAGACGAAGTGCGTATGCTGCTGGCGCTGCTCAAGCGCATGATCGCCAATGGCGAGCACAAGCTGCAGCAGGCGAGCGAGGTCACGCTGGAATAGATCCCCGCCGACTTTTCCCATCACCCGAACCGTGGCGACGCTCATTTACGACATATATCTGTCTGGTCAGATAGCGACCCAATCAACTATTCTCCACCCCCATGAAACCGCTGCTTTCCCTCGTGCTGATCCTGGCCGTTTCAGCTTGTGCGCCGATGGATCCGGGCACGCCCGCTATCCCGGCGCTCAGCGCCGACGACCTGGCGCTGGCACCGGACTCAACCGACGTCGACTGGCCCGAAGGGCACTGGTGGACACGTTATGAAGACCCCCAGCTCGACCACCTGATCGAGGCCGCCCTGGAAGGCAACCCGGACCTGCAGGCGGCGACGGCCCGGGTGCGTACGGCACAGGCAGCGGCGCTGGGCGCACGCGCCGTGCAATGGCCACAAATTGGCGCCCAGTATCAGCTCACCCGCGAACGCCTGAGCGAAAACTACATTTATCCGCCGCCGCTGGGCGGCTCCTACCAGACCGATACGGCGCTGACCGTGCAGTTGCACTTCAATCCGGACCTGTGGGGCCGGCAGCGGGCGCTGGCGCGCGCAGCCGGCCAGCGCGCGGCCGCCACGCAGGCCATACAGCGCCAGGCCCGCAACCTGCTGGTGTCCGCTGTGGCACAAGCCTATTTCCAGCAGCAGGATGCCCAGACCCAGGCTCAAGCCATCGCGGACATCGTCGGCAAACTGGAGGACGCGTTGGCCATCACCCGGGCACGCTATGACAACGGCCTGGGCACGCAGGTCGACGTAGACCAGGCGGATTCGGCGGTCTCGGCCGCCCGGGTGCAGTTGGGACAGGTGCGCAACAACACGGTCCTGCTGCACCATCAACTGGCCGCCTTGCTGGGCAAGGCGCCAGACCAGCTGCCCCTGCCGGTCGTGCATCCGTATCGGGCCATCCCAGCCGGTGTACCGGCACACCTGCCCATGGCCTTGCTGGGGCGGCGGCCCGATATTGCAGCGGCGCGCCTGCAGGCCCTGGCCGCAGGCGCCGACATCTCTGCAGCCAAAGCCGATTTCCTGCCCAATATCGACCTGTCAGCCGCAGTCGGCTACCTGTCGTTGGGCCTGGATCAGCTGCTGCGCGGCAGCAGCCGCAACCTGAGCGCCGGCCCGGTCATCACCCTGCCTATTTTCAATGCCGGCGCGCTGAACGCCCAGCTGTCCGGACGGCGCGCGGCACGGGACGAAGCGATCGCGCAATACAACCAGACCGTCGTCAACGCCATCCGCGAGGTGGCCGATGCCAGCGCGTCCATCCAGGCCCTGCAGGCACAGATCCAGCACCAAGAGGCCAGCCTGAAATCGATCACGTCGGCCTACGACGTGGCCCTGCAGCGCTACCGGGCCGGGTTGGGCAACTTCATCCAGGTACTCCTGGCCCAAAGTGAAGTCCTCAAGCAGACCGTCCAGACCAGCGATCTGCATGCCCAAGCCTACATCCTGGACGTGCAGCTGGCCACGGCACTGGGCGGCGGCTACCAGGCGCCCGAGACCGCCGAAACAGGGCGGGCCGCCGCCGAACCCCTGGTGACGTTCCCGCCGAACGCCGGCCATCCTTCCCCCTGACGCACCATGACCGAAGAAAGCAGCAAAGTGACGGGCTCGACCCGCAAACGCCTGATGTGGACCGCGACCGGCGTGTTCATCCTGATCGCCCTGTTATATGGGGTCTGGTGGAAGGTGTTCATTGCACATTATGAATCCACGGACGATGCCTATGTGCATGGCAATCTGGTGACGGTCAGCGCGCAGATTCCAGGTACGGTAGTGGCCATCGCCGCCGAAGATACCCAGACCGTTGCGCGCGGTGCGGATTTGATTACGCTGGATGACAGTGACACCACGATCGCCCTGGCCCAGGCCAGGGCGGCTCTGGCGCAAACGGTGCGTCGTACCCAGACGCTGTTCGCCCAAAACAAGGCCCTGGCCGCCAACGTAGCGGTGGACCACGCCAATGTCGAACAGGCCCAGACCCAGCTGAGCAAGGTGCAGAACGACTTGCAGCGCCGCAGTGCCCTGCGCAGTTCGGGCGGGGTCAGCGGTGAAGAGCTGCTGCATGCCCAGGTAGCCGTCAAGTCGGCCGAGGTCGCGCTGGCGCAGGCGCGAGCCGGCCTGGCGGCGTCCGAGGCACAGCTGGCCACCAATCAGGCGCTGACCCAGAACAGTACCGTCGCCACGCATCCGGATGTCGTGCACGCGGCCGAGCAGGTGCGCCAGGCCTGGCTGGCGCAGTCGCGCACGCACGTCCCCGCTCCCGTGGACGGCATGGTGGCCCAGCGCGCCGTCCAGTTGGGCCAGCGCATCCAGCCGGGCACGCCGCTCATGACCATCGTGCCGCTGGACCGCCTGTGGGTGGAAGCCAATTTCAAGGAAACCCAGTTGCGCCACATGCACCCAGGCCAGGCCGTCACGCTAGTGTCGGACCTGTATGGTGACGAGGTCACCTACCACGGCACGATCGAAGGCGTGTCCGCCGGCAGCGGTGGTGCTTTTGCCCTGCTGCCCGCACAGAATGCAAGCGGCAATTGGATCAAGGTGATTCAGCGCGTCCCGGTACGCATCCATCTCGATCCCCAGGAACTGCAGGCCCATCCGCTGCGTGTCGGGCTGTCGATGACGGCCAAGGTAGACCTCTCCTCCACGCCTGAACCCGGCCAATCACCGCCAGCGCCATCCAGCGGGTCGGACACGGTGCGCGACACCCCGGTCTACCGGCAGGATCCGGCAGCCAGCGATCGGCTGATCCAGCAGATCATCGACGCCAACCTCGCGACATGAGCGCCCCCACCCCGCAAGGCGATTATCCGCCGCTGGAAGGCAGTGCCCGCGCATTCGGCACCATCGCCCTGTCGGCGGCCGTGTTCATGAACGTGCTGGACTCGTCGATCGCCAACGTTTCCATCCCGACCATCGCCGGCGACCTGGGGGTGAGCACCACGCAGGGCACCTGGGTGATCACGTCGTTTGCCGTGGCCAATGCCATTACCGTGCCCCTCACCGGCTGGCTGACCCGGTACTTCGGGCAAGTGCGGCTGTTCCTGATGGCGACCCTGCTGTTCGTACTGAGCTCGTGGTTGTGCGGTTTTGCCTGGTCGTTCGAATCGCTGGTGTTCTTTCGGGTGCTCCAGGGCGGCGTGGCCGGGCCCATGATCCCGCTGTCGCAGGCGCTGATGTTGGCCAGCTATCCGCGCGCCAAGGCCGGCATGGCGCTGGCGCTTTGGTCCATGACCATCCTGGTTGGCCCAATTGCCGGGCCACTGCTGGGCGGCTGGATTTCAGACAATTATGCCTGGTCCTGGATTTTCTACATCAACGTGCCCGTCGGCCTGCTGGCCGCCTGGGGATCGTGGCAGATCTACAAGACCCGTGAGTCCACCCGCAGCCGCCTGCCCATCGACGGATGGGGCCTGGGGCTGCTGGTGGTCTGGGTGGGCGCGCTGCAGGTGATGCTCGACAAGGGCAAGGACCTGGACTGGTTTGCCAGCCCATTGATCTGCATACTGGCCGTCGTCTCGGCCATCACCTTCGTGTATTTCGTCATCTGGGAACTGACGGCCCGCCACCCGGTGGTCGATTTGTCCCTGTTCGCGCTGCGCAACTTCACCGCGGGCACCGTGGCCTTGTCGGTGGCCTTCGGCGTGTTCTTCGGCACGGTGGTGCTGCTGCCGCTCTGGCTGCAGAATACGATGGGATACACTGCCACCTGGGCCGGCGTCGCAGCGGCGCCCGTGGGGATCCTGGCGATCGTGCTCTCGCCCGTGGTGGGCAAGCTGGTGGCCCGCCACGACCCGCGCCTCATCGCCACCGCGGCCTTCCTGATCTTCTCGCTGATCAGCTGGATGCGCGCACAATACAACACCCAGGTCGACCTGTACGGCGTGATGCTGCCCACCTTCATCCAGGGCGCCGCCATGGCCGCATTTTTCATCCCGCTGACCACGATCTCCCTGGCGGGACTGAGCCCCGAGCGCATTCCGGCCGCAGCCGGGTTGACCAATTTCTTTCGGCTGGTCTGCGGTGCCTTCGGCACCTCGATCACCACCACCCTGTGGGATGACCGCGCGATCCTGCATCACGCACGCCTGACGGAAATCGCGCGCCCAGGCGAGCCGGCATTCGACCAGCTGATGAACGGCCTGCACAACCACGGGGTGGATCCACTGCGGGGCGCGGCGCTGGTGGATCAGGTGATTCACCAGCAAGCCTATACGATCTCCGCCACGGACTTCTTCCTGGCTTCCACCTTCATTTTCCTGTTTTTGATCGGCCTGATCTGGCTGGCCCGACCGTATGTCCGACAACCTGCCCGGGCGGATGCAGCGGGATAGGCCCAACACACGGATTGTCGGCCCGGGCCACCGATGGCTCACCCATCGGGTACCGGTACACGGTAGGGCGAGACGCGGGTGATGAAAACCGTGCCCCGCGTCCTGGATTGCTCTACCAGGTCTTACGAATACCCAAAGTACCGGACACCCCTTCCAGGCTATGCCCGCCAAACGTCGTCGTCGCCTTGGCAAAGCCGCTCCAACCATTGGCCTTGCCAAAGAGATCCACACCCAGGGCAGCCGTGCCATAGGTGCCGTCGCGATCATACGTCACTGGCACGTCCCAGCCATCACCCGACAGCGCGACCGAGGGATGCTTCTTGAACTCATGCCACAGCGACAGCTCGACCCAAGGCTCGATCAAAGTGTTGGCGGTGGCAAACTGGGTACCGAC
Organism: Castellaniella sp.; assembly: GCF_041675725.1. Lineage (GTDB taxonomy): Bacteria > Pseudomonadota > Gammaproteobacteria > Burkholderiales > Burkholderiaceae_B > Castellaniella. The sequence continues at coordinate 38,336 of NZ_JBAYTI010000022.1, forward strand.
CCGTGCCCCAAGGCGGCCACGTACGCTGTTGCCGCTGCCGAAATCCAGCTTCGTACCGGCCAGCTTGGCGTCGTCATAGCGCGTATGGACGTAGGCCAGAGTGGCCTTGGGTTCGACAAACCACTTGCCGGCCGGCGAGTAACGGTAGCCCGCATCGACGGTCGCCCCCACCGAGGTGAAGTTGTTGTTGAAATTGCCGAGATCCCCGCGGTACTTGATCCGCCCGAAATCCGCCTTGATGGCGCCATCCACGAACAGGCCCCCATCGATCCAGGTGGTATAGACACCCACCGAGGTGGCGTCGTAATCGGCCCGCGTGGAGGCCTCCGAGAACCGCAGGCGGCTTTCGGTGTAACCGGCCATCACGCCAGCGTACAGCGACTGCCCGGCATCGGGACGCGCCGCGCGGAAATCGCGATCAAGCCCGATCATGACCCCTTGATGTGTGCGCTTGAGCTTGTCCGAATACTTGTGATCGGGCCCCAGCATGCCACCCGGCGCCCCCGAGGTGTTGTCGAAGCGACGCTCGATGTTGCCTCCGAAGAGCTTCATCCAAACCCCCGCCTTGGCCCGATTGCCCGACGCCGTGGTCGTGCTCTGGCCCAGCCGCAGATCGGAGCTGCGCTCGCGCCAGGTTTCCATGGAATCGTGCCACAGATCCTGGGCCGCGGAGGCGATGACCGGCAGTTCGTAGGCGCTGCGCCCCGGGGTGGAGGCCAGGTACCACTCATTTTCACCCAAGGCACCCCCATTGGGTTTGAGATAGGCGTCGTACCGGAAGAGCCCTTTGTCGATCCCGCCATTGGTGGTGAAATCACCCACTGCTGTGTCACCCGCCACGGTGGCGAACAGGACTCCGTTTGGATCGTATTGGCCGGGGCCACCATCGAGATCGTTGACCACCAATGCCACCTGGCTGCCTTCCGCACCATAGACATCGCCGCCAAAATACAGCTGATCGCCGAGGCCACCCGGCCGCAAATCGGCATCCATGGCAAAGCTGCCGCCACGAACGAGACTGCTGTCGGTGAAATGGAATCGATCGCCCGCAATGCTATTCATAAGGTGGATTTCACCACCTGGGCTGTTGTCGAAGGTCTCGAGCCCGTCGAAGCGCACGATCTGCGGTGAGCCACGCAGCGGATCCATGGTCAGCGTCCCCGCATTCGAGAACAGATCCTGGTTGCCGGCACCGAAATCGCTATCGCCGATGGCGACGAAGGTCCCCCCCTCATTGTTATAGAAGCGGTCGTTGCCACCGCCCATGGAAACCCGACCGATGACGACCCCATTGTTCTGCGTCTCGGAGGCATTGTCATCGTTCACGATGGCCATGCCATTCAGTGCGGTGATCAAGCCGTTGTTGACCAGCAGCGCACTGTGCCCCCCACCGAAGGCGACGCCTGCGCCATCGCTTCCGGAGCCCCCCAGCACAAGACTTTCAATGAGGACTTGCGTATCGCCCTCGGCGCTCATGGCGAAAATGCCCCGCGAGTTCGGGCCGACGGCCGTGACGGGATCGTTGGCCCGCACGTTGACCGAGCCATTGTATGTAGAGGCAAAGATGCCGTCGGAATCGCTGCCCAGGGTACCGATATACCCGGCGTCGACGTTGACGTCGCCCTGCTGCGAGACGGCCCGTATGCCATCGGAATCGCTGCCGACCGTACCGACCGCATCGGCCCGCACGTTTACCGAGCCGTCACTCGAGAGGGCGGCGATACCCGCTGAATTACTGCCCACCGTACCGACATAGCCAGCATCGACATTGACATTGCCAGCCAGCGCCGTGGCCCGGATCCCGTCCGAATCCTGACCGACCGTGCCCACCGCATCGGCCTGCACGCCGACCGAGCCGTCGCGCGAAAAGGCCGATATGCCGGTTGAATCGCTGCCCGCGGTGCCGACCAGAAGCGCATTCACAGCGACGTCGCCCTCGAGTGCCGCCGCCCGGATGCCTTCGGAGTGGCTGCCTGTCGTACCGACGGCGCCTGCCTGCACATTGACCGAGCCATGATTGGAGAAGGCAGAAATGCCTCTGGAGTGATCGCCTTGCGTGCCGACGGCGCCGGCCTGGACGTTGACCGAGCCATCGTCGGAGGCTGCCCGGATACCGGTCGAGTGGCTGCCTTGCGTACCGACCGCAGCGGCGTAGACATCCACATTCCCCACGCCCGAAGTGGCCTTGATGCCGCTGGAATAGTCCCCTACGGTCGTGGCCAGCAGGCCCGCCACCAGTACGTCGCTGCCAGGATCGTCGGCCACCACGGCCGGAGAATAGTCGCCGGCCGTGGACACCGTGCCAAAGATCGTCGTCGAGGTGCCGTTTGCCGTATTGATGATGCCGGCACTGTGATCACCAAGCGTGGTGACACTGCTGGCCACCACATAGGCCGAGCCGTTGTCGGCGTTGGCCCAGATGCCAGTGGAATCATCTTCGACTGTCGTGACGGGCCCCAATGCGGCCACACCGGCGAATGTCTTGCCGTCGACCTGGATGCCGGTGGATTCGATGCCGGACGTACTGACAGGGCCAAAAGCCACGGCGCCGGCGATGCCATCGGGCGCACTGACCTCGATACCCGCAGAGTTCTGGCCCGCCGTTTCAACCTCGTTGGCGATGGCCACGGCCACACCCCCCGAGACGGCATCCAGGGCGCCGTCGGCCAAGCCGGCCAACGTATCCCCCGTGCCTTCGGGCAGGATGCCCGACCCGGCCCCCAGGCCTGACAACAAGGCATCCAGCCCTTGATCGATGAGACTACCCAGGTCACCGCCGCCTCCGGTACCCACCAACTGGCCCACACTGTTGATGATGCCGGTGAGATCGCCCATGTCGCTTGCTGTCACCGACACACCCGCCGAATCGTCGCCCTGAGTGGACACCTTGCCCAGCGCCACAGCCCCGGCAAGGCCCCCTGCTGACACATCAAGGCCTTTTGCATGACTGCCGCCTGTGGTTGTGACATCATTGGCCAACGCGAACGCAAGCCCTGTACCGACGACCTGGGAATGGATGCCCGTACCGGCGCTGTGGACATTGCCCGCCAGGGCCACCGCAGCGCCCAGACCGGCGCTGGCATCGATGCCTCCCCCAGTCTGCGAAGTGACGTCACCCACATTCACGTAGGCTACCCCTACCCCGTTTTCGAGATCACCCAATTCTGGAATGGCCCCCTCCAGCAAATCGCTCAGGCCGCTGAGACTGCCAAGATGGTCGCGATTGACTTCGGCCTTGACCGCCAGCCCGCTGGCCGATACATCGCCCGCCGTGATCGCGGCCAGGCCCAGGCCTGTCTCGGCCGAAATGCCATCGCCGCCCGCATCCACATTCCCGGCATTCACCGTGACCAGGCCCAGGCCGGTTCCGGCAGTGATGCCGTCAGACCCTGCCGAAACATTGCCGGCATTGACTGCGACATTGCCAATCCCGGGCACACCGTAGTCGCCTATGCCCACTCCTTTAATAACTGCATAGATGCCGCTCCCACCCGTAGCTGTGACATCACCCACATCGACACTGACACCCGGCGCCAGAAGCGCGGCTGGATCCAGGCTACCGAGATCGGCGAGATCCGGGAGAACATCCAGCGCAAAACCGCTTTCTGCATGAACGCCCTCCTTTTGGGCAGTGACGTTACCCGCCCGAATGCCGACGGTGCCGAAGCCCGTTTTAGCGTAAATGCCGTCCCCCTGTGTAGACGTTACGTTATTGGCCTGCACATCGACCCCGCCCAGGCCCGGAATAATCCCCGATACGGCGTCGACTTGGGCGCGAATACCTGTGTTTTGGCTTAAAACATTGCCCGTCTCGATGGTGATGGCTGAGCTGCTCAAGGCAGGACCAACGTTACTGAGAAGGTCGAATAAATCTACATTGACGCTGGAAACACCAGTCGCGTTGATGCCCATGCCTTTTTCGGCCTGGATGTCACCTGACTTGATCGTGGTCGTGCCGATGACTGTCTTGGTTTCGATGCCGTCCCCGTCCCGGGAAGTGATATCACCGGTTTGAACAGCAATGTTGCCGTTGGGTAGAAGATTCAGAATAGATCCAATCCTGGCACGGACACCCGTACCTTGGCTATCGATTGCGCCACTCTCAATATGAATGTCGCCGTTGTTATTGGACGCATCAATGCCAGGCCCACTCTGCGTAACCACCTTTCCGACCTGAATGAAGGTATTACCGGTCGCAGAACTATTGGTTTGTACGCCAGTACTTGCACTATGGATGTCACCAGCGATGATGTCGATCTTGCCGGATGCGTTGGATGCATCGATACCGTATGACTTAGAACCTGTCGTTGTATTGATGTCTTCTGCGCGGATCGTAATGTCGCCGTCTGCCGGTTTGGTGCCAATGGGCCAGCCTAATACAATAATATCCTCGGTGCGTTTCGCCGAAATACCCGGGGCATTATTTCCTTGAGTGGTAATGGAGCCCGTCGTCGTTACCGTGATGGAGTGGGTCCCACTAGTTTTATATTCTGCTTTGATCCCTGGCTCACCATTTGCATTGATGTCCTCGTCATAAGAACAAGCCATCTCAGTGCCTGAAATACCACAGGTCTTGCCACCGGCGGCCAATGCCAGCCCAGGAACAGCAGCTACGGCGAGCGCCGAGCCCGCGACGCCGAGTACCAGCCATCGATGATCCCAGCTTTTTGCAATGGCCTCCGAGAGCGTATTTCTTTTGGACGGCATCTGTTTTATTGGCATGGGCGTTCTCCTGGGCTGACGGCAGACCTTGGGCAGGGAAATGAAGGTGACAAACCTGGCATGACCGGGGTCGCGCCAGTTTTTCTCTGAATTGTTTTAATTAGCGGCCATGTTAGCCGATTTGGCTCTCCATCACGAACGGGGGACAGCGACATTCATTAGACTTGTTTTTGCGAAGAACACGTTTAATGGAGTCAATGCCGATGTCCCCAATCGATTCTATCCTAGGAATGGACGGCCTGAGC
>NZ_JBAYTI010000023.1:0-41488 GCF_041675725.1 Castellaniella sp.
GGTTGACGGCAACACCGATCCGGCGCGATGGTCGTCAACCCATATTGTTCATGCAGTGTGGACCGATCCGGCATATCGCTGCCAAACCGGCCAGTGCACCACAGATACTGGAGTGTGTGCCATGCTACCTGCCGGCGCGAACCGCATTTCCCGAAGACGCGGCCATCCAGGATATATTCCGCCAGCTTGCTAACGAGGTGACTCGTACCGCGTCGATTGCCGATGAAATCGCAGGCGCTTTTGCACAGGATAGCAAGGTGCTGGCCTTGTCCGAGCGGACTGAGCATCTTGACGCATTGCATGCTGCTCTGGTTGGGCGGGTGCAGCCTTTGTTCCTGCTGCATGGCCGTCAATCGAAGAAACAACGCGCCAGCGTGATCGCGGCCTTGAATGCATTGGATGCGGATGTACCGCGTGTGTTGCTGGCCAGTGGCAAGTTGGTTGGCGAAGGTTTCGACCATCCACCGCTCGACACACTGATGCTAACAATGCCGATTTCATGGAAAGGCACGCTGCAGCAGTATGCTGGTCGCTTGCACCGAGAGCAGGCGGGCAAGCAGCGCGTGCGTATCATCGACTTCATCGACACCGGGCACCCTTCGCTGCTGCGCATGTGGGAACGGCGTCAGCGTGGTTACCAGGCAATGGGCTATCGGATAGTTGCAACGGAGGAATTGAATATGGAATTGCCTGCGTAGAGCGAGTTTCTTGTTCTGGCAATGAATATGGGTAGCGCGCCGTTCGGATTGTTTGCGGCGACAGCGACGTTGCCAGGATGAAATAGCTTCCGGCAACTGCCGCAGGATCAGCAGCAAATCCTCATGGTGCGTCTCAGGGGATTGGCTCTGGAACAACGCCAGGCCGTCCTGGCGGAATGGGACGCGCGCTGTGACTCGGGTGCTGTGCATAACACCATTGCCTACCTGTACGGTCTGATCAAGAATTTTCGCCCGTCCATTCCGCATCGGCCTGACGCTTCTGGTCCAGTTCGTCGAGCCGTTTCATGAACAGCAGGTAGGTGATCTGCTCGATGGCGGTGAGCGGATTGCTGATGCCGCCACTCCAGAATTTGTCCCAGAGGCGTTTGATGGCGCTTTGCAGTTCAGGGTTGTTTTGCAGCATGGTGTTTGGCTCTCGATTCAGTCTGTGTCTTGCTGCTTTGGGGCAGGAAGTTTCCCGGCCTGTTTGACGAGCTTCTTTTCTTCGGTCTTGACGCGACGCTCCAGCTTCTTGATGTCTTCTTCTGCGGGAAGCCGCTCAGGCTGGATGCCGCGCTGCCCGAGCATGTCACGCACGCTGCGGTTGTTCTGCTCGTGCTCGCGGGTGATCGAGGTTTCGCCATGCAGCCGTTCCTGCGTGACGTTGTGGTTGGTCATTTCGGTGGCAAGGTTCTTGGCCGCTATGGTCAGCGTGGGCAGAAAGTCGGCCAGCGGACGGGTCTGGGTGATGCCATAGCGGTCTTTCATCATCTGGGTAGTGTGGCCGCCGAACAGCGCGGCATCGCCCTTGGAGCGGATGCGCCCAAAGCCCTTGTCGTCCACGCCGTGCTCGTAGAGGTTCTGCGACAGGGTCTTTTCCGACTCCCGCAGGCGGTCGCGCGCATCCAGCCGGGCCCGCAGGCGCATGCGATCTTCGATCAGTTCCTGCTTGCGGGTCTGGATGGCGAAGTAGCTCTGGGCGAAGGCGATGGCCTGCTTGCGCGGGTCGCCGTTCTGGGCGACGAGGTAGCAGGCATAGCGGGTGAGCATGAAGTCTTCGACTGGGCGGTCAGCGCCACTGCCGATCCCGACCATTTTCGTGACGCCACGAAAATGGTCAGTCTCGTCGTAACCCGTTGTTTTACAAGACTCAATGGCTCGACCAATAGCGGTCTTGAAGTTCTCCCAGCGGGCATAACCGAGGGGTTCCATCAGGTCACGGGCGAACCAGAACTCCACACCTTCTTCGGGGATGGTGTGGCTCAAACCATCGAAATGGCTTTTCAGCAGTTGGATGTCATGGGATTCCATTCGGCTTCTCCGAGCGTCGGGTCTTTGACGTTCCAGCCCGATAAAGCAACTTATCTGTTTGACAATTGCATCATTATATGATACTTATCGTAACCAAAAATATCTCAACGATGGATGGCGGCACCCCTTTGCTGCAAAAGGGATAAAGGCAAGGAAATGGTGTTCAAGGGACAACGGTCCTACCCGGAAAAGGAAAAGACCACCATCACGCCAAACCGTAAGCGGTGCACTTATCTCATTATTCACAGGCAGCCAGATTCATGGCTAAATCCTGGTCATGGGTATTCCACGGCAACAGCGCCTCAATCTCGTCCACCGTCTGGGCCATCGGCAGGCGCTCCAGCACGAAGCGCAGCCACGCATAGGGCTCGCGCCCATTGGCCTTGGCCGTCTCCAGCAGCGAGTACAGCACGGCACTGGCGTGCGCGCCCGCAGGGGTGGCACTAAAGAGCCAATTCTTGCGACCCACCACGAAGGGCCTGATGGCATTCTCGGCCACGTTGTTGTCGATGCTCAGGTCGCCGCGCTCGGTGTAACGCACAAGTCTGGGCCAAATCTTATGCAGGTACCCGAGCGCCTTACCCAGCTTGCTCTTGGGCGCGACCGCCGGCGCGGTCTCGTCCAGCCACGCGCGCAGCGTGTGCAATGCCGGCAGGCTGTAGGCCTGGCGGCCCGCCAAGCGTTGATCATCGCTGGCCTCTTTCAGGCGCGCCTCGATGCGATACAGCTGGCCGATCAGATCCAGCGCATAATCGGCCCGCGCGCTCTTGCCTTTGGCATTGGCCCGCTTGGCTTCTACGAACTTACGCCGTGCGTGGGCCATGCACGCCAGGTGCTCCACGCCCGGTGTGCGGGCCAGCGCCGCATAGCCTTCGTAGCCATCGGTCATCAGGTACCCGCGCCAGCCCTCGAGCAGGCGCACTGGTACCTGCCCCGAGCGGTTGGGGTCGTAATCGAACAGCACCACGGGCTTGCCTGGCGGCCCACCGCATTGCACCCACATATAGCTTTTGCTGTTCGGACTTCTGCCCGGCTCCTTCAACACCTGAACCGGGGTCTCGTCCATGTGAATGAGAGGAGCCTCCAGCAAGGCGTCGCGCGCCAGGTTATGCAGCGGCTGCAGGGCTTGGGCCAGCTTGATCATGGCGCGCGCCATGCTCTGGCGGGTGACCTGGATGTGGTGACGGGCAAGGACCTTTTCAAAGCGTGCCAGCGGCAGCCCATCGACGTACTTGGTGACGGCTATCATGGCAAGGATGCCGGGCCCGAAGTTGCTGCGTGGCAGCACCTGGGCGGGCGCGGGCTGCTGCACCGGAGCCTGGTCCCCCTTGGGGCAGGCGTAGCGTGGGCGCACCATGCGCAGCACCCGGATTTGCATGGGGATGATGTCCAGCTGCTCGCTGACGTCTTCGCCGATGCGCACCAGCGCGGTGCCGCAGGGGCACTGGCGTTGGTCTTCTGGCACATCGATGACGAGCTCCACGCGTGACAGCTCGGGGGGCAGGGCCCGGCGGTGGCCGCGCTGCGGCTTGGCTGCGTTGGCAGTGGCAGCAGGCGTCGCCCCCTCATCAGGATCGTTGGCACCGCCCGCCTGATCGGCCTCGTCGGCTAGGCGCTCGACTTCGTTGAAGAGTTCACCCTGGCGCGATTCGCTGCTGGGGCCGAATTGTTTGTGACGGGCCAGGCGCCATTGTTCAAGGATCTGCTGGACCTTCTCGGCCACCCCGGCGGCGATCCCGCGCTGCAGGTCGTGGGCGAACTGTTCGGCAAGCCCCTGGCGGATCTGCTCGGTGAGTTGTGCCGTCACCTGTTCGGTGATCCGATGCGTGACGCGCTCTGTGACTTGCCGCTCGATCGTCGGAGTGATCTGCGCGATGGCGCGGCTGCGCTCGGTGGCAAGTAGCGCCTACAGCTCTTCGATTGACTGGGGCAGCACCAGCGCCCAGGCACGGTGGCCAGGGGTTTCTTGGGCTGATGACGGGGGGGTGGCTGCATGGCTTGAGGGCATGCAGAATTATACCAAAGAATTTATGTAACTGATTGATAATGAAGCGATTTATGAGGCTTGTTGGCCCACAGATCGAAGCCCTCCAGAAGCCACTCGAGCTCCCTGGTGGTGATCTGGCACGTCGCCCCTGCGCTGGTCTGCCTGGGCCAGGCAAAGCGCTCGGCCTCCAGGCGCTTTTGCCACAGGCAAAAGCCATTGCGGTGCCAGTACAGGGCCTTGATGCCGGTGCGCCTGCGATTGACGAACACAAACAGCGCATCGCCAAACGGATCCATCATGAGCTCTTCTTGTACGATGGCCGACAGGCCATTGATCTGGCGCCGGAAATCCACCGGCTCGCAGTGCAGGTACACCGCACCGATGCGGCTGCCCGGGTGCATCAGCGGCTCCTCGCACTCAACGCCGCTGCGGTGGCCGCAAGCCAGCATGGATCGGGCAAGGCCGCCATCTCCAGACACAGGCCTGGCCCCACAACCAGCGTGCAAGGCAAGCTGCTGCCCATCTGTGTGGGCGCCTCGCGCACCACCTGAACGGTGGCAAACCGTGGCCTGGGCTCTGACACGACCGCCATCGCTGTGCGCTGCGCCTCGCGCTTGATGCGTTTGCGCCAGAAATACAGGTTTGAGGCCGCAATGCCCTCGCGCTCGGCATACGCCTTGGTGGTTGCCCCCTCGCGTTCGATTGCCGCCAGGTGCGCTCGCCAATAGGCCTCGTCCTTACGTGTTTCCATGTGCCATGCTCCGGTCAATATTCACGGCGCACGGCATGACAGCCTCAGATCATCGCCACAATTATGTGAGAAATGGACCGCTTACGTATGAGGTGCTGATGGGGTGGAAAGCGCCGGCGGCGGGTGGCCCTGATAAAGCTCAGCTCAATAGCAGCCAGCGATTGAGTGACCAACACGCCCGGCAGCAGATCAGCCATGAACTCGGGCATGAAAGGTTGAAAGTGACGTCGATCTATCTGGGGGCCTGAGGCTTATCCGTCATCTCTGGTGTTTGACTCACCGGCCGCCAGTTTTTTTACTGCTTTGTCGAAATCGCTTTCAAACAGGCGATCCTGCACAATTCTGTACTTTTCAAATTCGCTTTCCGCATGTGTCTGGGCAAGTTTTGCAGAAATCTTGCCGCTGTTCTGTAGCAATTCCCGTTCATCAAATTCGAGGAAAGCGTCCAGCCGCTTGGACCAGTCTTCCATGCTCATTGGAATCTTGCGGCGCGCCCGATCCTCGGCCAGTTCCAGATAGGCGTTGACGATGCGGCCCAATGAATCCAGCTCGTCCTTGGTCAAGTAGTTCTTGGCCACGGCCACATCGGTTTTCAATATCTTGCCTTCGGGCGCGCTCGCCCAGGACGTCAGTCCCATATGTGGCTTGCTGCTATCGGCCCGCTTGCGGATCAACTCTGCAGCGGTATGGCCGTGGATGGCGTAATGCAGTTTGTTCTGTACTTTGGCGAAGAAGGCCTTGGTGGTCGGCGCGTCCTTGTTGTAGTCCACGCTGGTGGCATAGATGTCGGTGATCTTCTGGTAGAAGCGTCGCTCGCTGAGACGGATCTCGCGGATTTCCGCCAGCAGCCGCTCGAAGTAGTCCTCGCCCAGGAAACTGCCGTTTTCCATGCGCTGACGATCCAGCACATAGCCCTTAATAGCGAACTCACGCAGGACGCCGGTCGCCCACTGCCGGAACTGCGTTGCGCGTAGGGAGTTGACCCGGTAGCCGACGGAAATGATGGCGTCTAGGTTATAGAAGTCCACTGCCCGGGACACCTCCCGCTGGCCCTCCTGCTGAACTATCCGGAATTTCCGGATAGTTGCCTCAGGCGCGAGTTCCTGGCTGGCAAAGATGTTCTTCAGGTGCTCGCTGACGGTGCGTACATCCACCCCGAACAGTTCGGCCATCAGCTTCTGCGACAGCCACAGGGTTTCGTCCTCGTAGCGAGCTTCGATACTCTGCTCGCCGGCCTGGCCAGTGAAGATCAGGAACTCGGCTGTGCTGTTACGGATCAATTTTTTGCCATTCATACCGAGTATCTCCACGTGGTCCGTATGTCGACCAAGCACGCTTTAACACCAGTGCGATAACTCTGGCCGGTCAAACATGCCCACCTACGCCTTTGAATTTTTCGACGAACGCGGCGATCTTCTGGAAGACGCTTTGCTTCTTTGTCAGGTACTCCGGATTGAGCGGGCTCATCTTGGGCAAGAGGGCATTGAGTTCGGTGCCGTTCTCGCTGGCGAATTCACGTCTCAGTGAGCTGCTGATGTACCGTCTGGCCGCCTCTGCATTCAGCGCCTCATCGTTGATCAACTCCTGAGCCTCGCGCTGCTGCTCGGCCTGGGCAAAGCTGAAGAATGCCTCGATCACGCTGGCCTTGTCGCCCAGCCCATCCAGGTCGGTCTGGTTGATGAAGTCCACTACAAGGCTTTCCTTGGCCCGATTACCCAGGCTGGCCCGGATCACCCGACGCACATCCTCGATCAGAGCCACCTTGTCTTTGGTCTTTTTGTTCTTCTCGAAGATCAATTCCAGGATGTAGTCCAGGTTTATTTCCTGCGACTTGAGCAGATCTACCTCGAACACCACATCATCCCAGTCGATGCTGGATTTTTCTTTTTCCGCTGAGGCTTTCTCCCTGCGCAGCCAGTCGCGGATGTCGTTGTAGGTGGAGCGGTAATCCTGGATTTTCCGATCGGCGGGAATGTGGATCTCCTGCAATACGGCCAAATCTTCGTCGCTCAGGTAACGTTCCGCCTTGAAGTCCTCCACCGCCTGCGGGTCGCTCGTATCAATGTCCTGCAAGGCTTTCAGGCTGGCGAATTCATCGTAGTTTTGCAGCACGTTTTCCACACGCAGGTATTCGCCGAACAGTTTGGCAAAGGCCTTTTTGTCGGATTCCTTGACGATGTTCGCCAGATCGGGAAAGCGCTGCTCCAACTCGTTCACCACATCCTTGAAGCCACGTCGCGCCTCGCCTGTGACGACATCGGTGAAGCCTTCCATGTACTCGGCATAGCTTTTCTCCAGCACCACGTTCCGGGTGTTCTTGTCACCGAACAGGGTGATAGCAGCAACGGTCGGCTGTTCCAGATCGCGGAAGGTGACGACATTGCCGAAGGTCTTGGTAGCGTCAAAAATGCGGTTGGTGCGCGAATAGGCCTGGATCAGGCCGTGGTAGCGCAGGTTCTTGTCCACGAACAAGGTATTCAGCGTGGGCGCATCGAAGCCGGTCAGAAACATCCCGACCACGATCAGCAAATCGACATCCTGCTCTTTGACTCTCTTGGCCAGGTCGCGGTAGTAATTCTGGAAGCCCTTGCTGTCCACGCTGAAGCTGGTCTTGAACAGCACGTTGTAATCAGCAACGGCCGCGCTCAGGAATTCCTTGGCGCTGCTGTCCATGGCCGAGACTTCAAAACCTTCGTCCGCAATGTCACCCACCGCGTCCTGCTCCTCGTTGGCGGCGTACGAGAAGATGGTGGCAACCCTCAAAGGCTTGTCACTGTCCTTCTGCAGGGTCTTGAAGGCTTGGTAGTAGAGCTTGGCCGCATCCACGCTGCTCACGGCAAACATGGCATTGAAGCCCTTGGCACCCGCTTGCAGGCGGTGGGTTTTCTGCCGGAAGTTGTTCAGGATGTACTGGGTGATTTCGCGGATGCGATCCGGGTGCAGCAAGGCCTGCCGGTTTTCCGCTGCGCTGAGCTTCTTTTCGTCCTGTTCGCTTTCGATGGCTTTGAACTGCGGACGTACATCGTTGTAGTCCACTTTGAACTTGAGCACCTTTTCGTCGCGGATGGCATCGGTGATGACGTAGGAGTGCAGTTCCCGACCGAACACGCTGGCGGTGGTGTCCGCACCCAGCGCGTTTTGCGGGAAGATCGGCGTACCGGTAAAACCGAACTGGTAGAACCTCTTGAACTTCTTCTTTAGATTCTTCTGCGCCTCGCCAAATTGGCTACGGTGGCACTCGTCGAAGATGAAGACCACCTGCTTGCCGTAGATCGGCAGGTCGTTTTCGCTCTTCATTAGGTTATTGAGCTTCTGGATGGTCGTGACAATGATCTTGTTGTCGTCCTTGTCCAGGTTGCGCTTCAGGCCCGCCGTGCTGTCCGAGCCGTTCACGCTGTCGGGTGAAAAGCGCTGGTATTCCTTCATGGTCTGGTAATCCAGATCCTTGCGATCAACCACGAAGAACGCCTTATCGATAAACTCCAGCTCCGTCGCCAGACGCGCAGCCTTGAAGCTGGTCAGGGTCTTGCCCGATCCCGTTGTATGCCAGACGTAGCCGCTGCCCTCGGTGCTGCTCCAGTGCTTAGCCTGATAGGCACTCTTGATTTTCCACAAGATGCGCTCAGTCGCGGCAATCTGGTAGGGGCGCATCACCAGAAGAGTATTGCCGACGTCGAATACCGAGTAGGTCAGCAGTACATTGAGCAAGGTGTGTTTCTGGAAGAAAGTCGCGGTGAAGTCCTTCAAGTCTTTGATCGGGCTGTTGTCAGCCTGCGCCCAATTCATGGTGAAGTCGAAGCTGTTCTTATTGCGCTGCGTGGTGTTGGCGAAGTAGCGCGTGTCGGTGCCATTGGAGATGACGAACAGCTGCAAATACCTGAACAGGGAATGCTCGCTGTTGAAGCTCTCCTTGCTGTAGCGATGCACCTGGTTGAAGGCCTCGCGGATGGCCACGCCGCGCTTTTTCAGCTCCACTTGCACCAGCGGCAGGCCGTTGACCAGCACGGTTATGTCATAGCGGTTAGCATGGCTGCCGGTTTGCTCGAACTGCTTGATCACCTGCACCTTGTTGCGGGCGATGTTCTTCTTGTCGAGCAGGTAGATGTTCTGGATGCGGCCATCATCGAACACGAAGTCATGGATGTAATCATCATGAATCTTGCGGGTTTTCTCGACGATGCCATCGCTGGGCTTGTCCAGCCAAGTTTCTACGAAGCGCGCCCATTCGCCGTCCGAGAATTGGACGCTGTTCAGGGTTTGCAATTGCTCACGGACATTGGCCAGCAAATCTAGCAGTGTTCTCAGTCCGGGTAGGTATTCATATCCTTGGTTGGCCAGGTCCTGGATGAACTCGCGTTCCAGGTCGCCTTCGCTTTGGTAGCCTTCAGCAACCTTCCACTCTTTGACGTACCTGTCGAGCACGATGAAATTGTTCGACTCGGCGATGGGCTTGATGTACTCAACCATTTTGGCGCTCCTGCTGCCAATATCCATAGTTGTTCAGGTTTCTAAGCAGCAGCCCAACCATCTCTTGCTCAGGCGGTGTCGGTTCTGCAATCTCTTCGTTGGACAGGGTATTGTGGGGATAGAAATTCATAACCCTGCTGGCGTAAGCTTTTTTATCGCCCGGCAGCAGATCAGACCAGCTTCGGTACCCAAGAAAGTTGGCGGTCTTTTCATAAAGATTACGCAGCAGCGCAAAATGGTAGCGCTGCACGCCGTTTGTATCGACAGCCTGCTCAATAAGTTTTTTAATGTGTAGGTGATACGAAAAGATTTTGTTTGAATCACCTTTCTTTTCCTCAAGCACAAATGTGCCATCATCCAATCGACTCAAAATATACCCGCTCTTAGCATCGATCTCGTTGTAGAACACGTTGTAAAACAGTGGGCTATGGGTCGATACGATGAACTTGACATCCGATGTACTTGACTTGATCAACTGCCCTAGGTTTACGGCAAGCTGAATTAAGTGGTTCTCATCCAGTGAGCTGACCGGGTCATCAATGAAAACATATTCCATTTGATTGAATTGATCTATCTCTCGATCAGCGGGCTCAGCTACATTGAGCACGCCGATCACCTGCTCAAGCAGCGTATAGAAAATACTCCAGATGAAGTTACTTTCTTCGCCCTTCGATATTTTCAAGTTTCCCGAATGCGTCGCATCGCCACGCTCCATCGAGAAAGTGACTTCCGAGAAGGCTCTGACGGTGATCTCTTTATCATCTCTGTCTTTTTCTGTTCGCTCTGCATTAAAACGTGGAGTGAGTTTGTCGTTGGTGTAACGCTGAAAGGTCGTGATGATATTTTGGTCTTGACCTTGGTCCTTCAGCACCCAGTCCGTAAAAGTATTCGGTTGGATTTTCAGCTTCGGGTCGGCGTCACTCTCCAAGTCATTGTCCCAATAGAACAGGTCTTCAGTGAAAGCGTTGTAATACAGGATTTTGTTGCGTGATAACTCAGGTGCATCGACTTCCTCATCGCCCTCTTCGCCATTGGCTTTGGGCGCAATCAGTTGCTTGAATTCACGCGACAGGCGCGTCTTCCCCGTGCCGTTGAAGGCATAGATCAGCTGCACTTTCTTGTTGCCGTCTTTCAGCTGCTGGGCGATTTCGGTCAGCGTCTTGCCCATGTCATGCCCCTACCGCTTCCGGGTCGGGGAAGCTCAACAGCAGGTCGCGGTAATGCTCGTATTGCTTCTGGCGCAATTCGATCTCGCGGGGCAGGCCTTCGCTGGTGGAGTTGGTGAGGGCATCAAATTTGTCGAGGATGGCGACAATGCGTGCTTGTTCGGCGAGGGACTTTTCAGGGTCGTTCGCATAAGGAAGAGGGAGCTTGAAACTTTTGATGATGCTTGAGTTCAGATCGCCTCTAGCACCTTGGCCTAGCGCCTTGATGTTTTCATAATTAAAACTTACCCAGTGAAATACATAGCGGTACAACGCCTTTTTGCTGTCAATCTCTAGGCAGCCGCAGTGCTGATTGGTGGTTAGTGGCATCTTGTTAATCGCAGATCTACCTGCGGTTGCACCAGATATTGCAACGATTACGCAGTTCGCCGGAATCCACTTCGCCGCCGAACTGTCTAGCGCCGCCTGAGTAATTTTTACTTCGGTACTCTCAATATCTAAAAACTTGACCTCTTGGGTTCTTAGCCATGGAATATCACCGCCTTCGTAATACTCTGGCACACCTGCTTTTGGCGTTCCGCCTGAGTACCACTTCTTGATTACGTCCCCTAACGTCTTCCACTCCACTTCCCCGTCTTCAAAACTCAACAACTGGTCGCGGTAGTGGTTGTATTGTTTTTTGCGGGCGGTAAGCTCGGTGGTCAGCTCGGTGGTCAGCTCGGTGAAGGCGTCCAGAATGCGGACGATTTCGGCCTGGATTGCCAGCGATTTTTTGGGGTTGTCTGGGCAGGGGATGGGAATGCTATATTCGAGGATCTTTGCTTTATCGCCGCGCGGCATCTTTGCCCCTTTGGCGTGCTGCATGTTGTAAGCAAAGAATTTTTCATCCGTGAGTATTTGGTGCAGATACCCGGAGCTTAATGATGGATCGTTAGGGCGAATGACAAGCACGTCGCCATTTGTGCCGCCCGCCTGATCGGAGAGCCAGATTTTCTTTAGATAAGGTCGAATATTCCCAATCAGTACATCTCCAGAGCGATACTCAATGTGGCGCCCCTCTGTGGGGACGTAACTTGAGTCGGTTTTGCCTGCCCGGTTCGGTAGCAAGTTATCAACGCCGACATAGTTTCTTTTGTTGACCTGATTGGAGTCGATGCGCGTGCCCGAGTACTTGGCAACTTCCCCCAGGGCCTTCCACTCTACCGGCATCCCATCCAGCAGCTTTTTTAGAAAATTTACGCTGCTCATGCCTTGAGCTCCTCGCCGTCAATCTCCTCGACGATGGCATCAATTTCTTTTCGAAGCTGGTCGATCCTGGCGACGGTGATTTTTAGCTCGGCATTGATCTGAACAATATCCACCATTTCGCGGTTATCTTTGGCTTTGACGTAGCTACTTACGGATAGGTTGTATTCTTTGGAAGCCACTTCCTCGAACGGTGCCGACTTGGCAAAGTGATCGATGTTTTCCTTGCTGTCGAACACCGACATGATTTGCTCGATGTGCAAGTCCAGCAGCACGTTGTTGTTGGTTTCTTTCTTGAACAGGCTGCTAGCGTCGATGAACTGGGTGTTGGTGTTGGCCTTGTGTTTGGAAAGCACCAGAATGTTCACGGCAATGGTGGTGCCGAAGAACAGGTTTGGCGCCAGCGAAATGACGCTCTCGACATAGTTGTTGTCCACCAAGTATTGGCGGATCTTCTGCTCCGCTCCGCCACGGTAGAAGATACCGGGGAAGCAGACGATGGCGGCGCGACCCTTAGCCGAAAGGTAGTGCAGCGCATGCAGCACGAACGCGAAGTCGGCTTTGGACTTGGGTGCCAGCACGCCGGCCGGGGCAAAGCGGTCGTCGTTGATGAGGGTGGGGTCGTCGCCGCCGATCCACTTCACCGAGTACGGCGGGTTGGAGACGATGGCATCAAAGGGTTTCTCGTCGCCGAAATGCGGGTTCCGCAACGTATCGCCCAGCTGGATGTTGAACTTGTCGTAGTTGATGTTGTGCAGGAACATGTTCATCCGCGCCAGGTTATACGTGGTGTGGTTGAGTTCCTGGCCGTAAAACCCGTCTTCGATGATATGGGCATCGAAGTGCTTTTTGGCCTGCAGCAGTAGTGAGCCGGAACCGCAGGCAGGGTCGTAGATCTTGTTGACGCTGGCCTGTTTGTGCATGGCCAGCTGCGCGATCAGCTTGGACACATTCTGCGGGGTGAAGAACTCGCCACCGGACTTGCCGGCGTTGGCCGCATAGTTGGAGATAAGGAACTCGTAGGCATCGCCGAATAGGTCGATGTGATTACCTTCAAAGTCGCCGAAGTCGAGTTCGGCTACACGTTTGAGCACGGCGGCCAATCGGCTATTTTTGTCGGCTACGGTGTTGCCGAGGCGGTTGCTGGTGGTGTCGAAGTCGGCAAACAGACCTTTGATATCACGTTCTGATGGATAACCATTGGCAGAGCTTTCAACGGCGGCGAAGATGCGCGCCAAGTCGGTGTTCAGGCTTTCGTTGCTGTTGGCACCGGCGGCCACGTTGACGAACAACTGGCTGGGGTAGATGAAGTAGCCCTTGGTCTTGATGGCGTCGTCCTTGATGTCCGAAGTGATGACGCTGTCGGGCAACTTGGCGTACTGGATACTGTCGTCGCCGGCCTCGATGTAATTGGCAAAGTTCTCACTGATGAAGCGATAGAACAGAGTGCCGAGGACGTATTGCTTGAAATCCCAGCCATCGACTGCGCCGCGGACATCGTTGGCGATTTTCCATATCTGGCTTCGCAGGATGGCGCGTTGTTCGGTGCTGGTCATATAGTTCTTCCTGTTTCAGTTTTTTGGTTTGGCTCAAGCATGAGGCTTGAACCAAGAAAATGGGGCATTGTCTTTACAGGCAACGCACGTAGCGATTTCTTGCCGAGCAGTTGTCCTTTCTGACGCATCGGCTCTCCTGATGTCCACGCTCATCAATCCAGCACGACCAGAAACTCAGTCGCCAGCGCAGTCGGCTGAACATCCCGAACATTGCGCTGTAGCGAAACCAGGCCGTAATCCGCCATCATCCGCAGGGTACGCGACAGGTTCGGTACCTTGCGGCCGCTGAGTTCGGCCAGTTCGGTCAGGGACTTGGGTTGCTTGTCATGGATCAGGCGCAGCAGGCGGCGGTTGTCGTCTGAAAGTACTGCTGCCAGTGATGCCAGAGACGGAAACCAAATGCTGGGCGTTTCGCTTCCCTTTGGTGGCGAACCGTCTGGCTGTCGGATACCTACAATGCAGCGCTTCATGATCGCGAATCCAATGACACGTTGATTTACAATTATATCAGTCTCTGATAATCATCGTCGATCATAAATGGCTGCTACAAAGGAAAAGACCGAGACAAGGGAATGGCTAAGGGGCAACGGCCCTACCCAAAAAAGGAAGAGGCCACCAGCGTCTCGGACAGACTCACACCACCAGATTTGCCGACGGCGCCAGCCTGTCGATGTAATCCGACCACGCCTGCAACATCTCCCGCCGCTGTTCGGCATACTCGGCCCGGTTGTAGACCCCCCGCACGCCGCCGATGGTGTGGTTCAGCGCCTTCTCCACCACATCCGAAGGCCAGCCCTGTTCGTGCAGCAGCGTCGATGCGGTGCGCCGCAGGTCGTGGATAGTGAAGGCGGGGATCTCCTGCCCCTGCAATGACACCTTCAATGCCTGATTCAGTGCATTGTTGGCGAAGGGCTTGGCCAGGGTGCCACGGCCCGGCAATACCCAGATACTGCCGCTGGCGAGCGGCTTGAGTTCCTTGAACAGCGTTTGCGCTTGGGTGGATAGGTAGACGATGTGCGGCTTGCCGGTTTTGGAGTTTTCCACCGGGATGTGCCATTCACCTTCGTCCACATGCACATCCTTCCACTGCGCCAGCATCAGCTCGGACTTGCGCACCAGGGTCATCAGGATGAGCTGGAAGGCGATCCTGAACTGGCGACGGATGTTGGAGGTCTGCATGGCGCGCAGGAACTGCCGGATCTCGTCCAGCGTCAGCTTCTCGTACTTGCCATTCAGCCGGTAGCGCCAGACGACGCCTCCGGTCGGGAAGACCTCTCCACATACAGTCCCCGGTCGTCGGTGACCGTATCGGTCTTGTCCCCGGGCTTGAGCGCCTTGAGCGCAGGTCAGTGGATCTCCTTGGACCCCGTCTCACTTCCCAATACAAAAACTGGAAAATATCCGTCCCAGCAAGTCGTCGCTGCTGAATTCGCCGGTGATTTCCCCCAGTGCTTCATGCGCCAGGCGCAGCTCTTCGGCAAAGAGATCCAGCACCTGATCGCTCTGCGCCGCATGCCCCGCCGCCTGCACCAGGTGGCCCTGCGCCATTTCGAGTGCACGCACGTGCCGTGCGCGGGCCAGCCACGGCGACTCGGACCCCGGCGTCCAGCCGGCGATCTGCAGCAAGCGCCTGCGCAAAGCATCCAGACCTTCACCCGAGCGCGCGGACACCATCAGGACGTCGGCGCCCCCCAGCCGCTGCGTCGCCGCCTCCCGGGCGGCCTCGTCCAGCAGATCCACCTTGTTGAACACGTCCAGCACCGGAGTGCCAGCCGGCAGACGAGCCACGATCGCGGCATCCAGCGCATCCCCAGGCTGACGCGCATCCTGCAGGTGCACGATCACCTGGGCGCGGGCGATCTCGGCCCAGGTGCGGGCGATGCCCAGGCGTTCCACCGGGTCATCCGTATCGCGCAGCCCGGCCGTATCCACCACGTGCAGGGGCACGCCCTCGATGTGAATGGCCTGCACCACCCGATCCCGCGTGGTGCCGGCGATGGGGGTGACGATGGCGACCTCGTCGCCCGCCAGCGCATTGAGCAGGCTGGATTTGCCTACGTTGGGCTGCCCGGCCAGCACCACGTGCAGCCCTTCGCGCAGGACCAGGCCGCTGCGTGCGGTACGCAGCACCTGCTGCAGATGGTCCAGGACGCCTTGCAGACGCTCGGCCGCCTGGTATTTTTCGAGAAAATCGATCTCTTCTTCGGGAAAATCCAGCGTGGCTTCCACCAGGGTGCGCAGTTCCACGATGCGCGCACTGAGTGCCTGGATTTCGGCGGAAAACGCCCCTGACAGCGACGCCATGGCGCTGCGGGCCGCGGCCAGTGAGCTGGCCTCGATCAGATCGGCCACGGCCTCCGCCTGGGCGAGGTCGAGCCGGTCGTTCAGAAACGCGCGCTGGGTATATTCGCCCGGCTGCGCCAGGCGCAAGCCCAACGCCTGCCCCCGAGCGAGGCAATCCTGCAGCACGCGCTGCAGCACTGCGGGCCCGCCATGGCCCTGGAGCTCGAGCACATCTTCACCCGTATAAGAATGCGGGCCCGGGAAGAACAGGGCGAGCCCCTCATCCATGACCTCGCCCTGGACATCGACGAAACGCAGGAAATGAGCGTGCCGGTCTGTCAGCGCCTGACCGCACAAGGCCTCGGCCCAGGGCCGCAGCCCCGTGCCTGAAATACGGACGATGCCGATGCCACCGCGACCCGGTGCGGTGGCAATGGCGATGATGGGATCCAGCGACGACGAAATGGCCATGCCGGCAGTCTAGCGCAGGTCGGCCGCCGGGGGGTGGCCAACCGCGCTGGCGAACCGCGCTAACTGGACGCCGAGGCCGCCTTCTCGCGATCCAGACGCGCCATGATCACCCGCTGCTGGATCAGCGACACGATGTTGTTCACGCACCAGTACAACACCAGGCCCGCCGGGAAGAAGAACATCATCCCGCCGAACACCAGCGGCATGATCATCATGATCTTTGCCTGGGTGGGATCGGGCGGCGTGGGGTTCAGCTTGATCTGCAGGAACATGGTGGCCATCATCACCGCCGGCAGGATGAACAGGGGATCGCGCACTGAAAGATCGTCGATCCACAGGGCCCAGGGGGCGCCGCGCAGCTCGACGCTGCCCAGCAGCACCCAGTACAGGGCGATGAACACCGGGATCTGCACCACCATCGGCAGGCAGCCGCCCAACGGGTTGATTTTCTCGGTGCGGTACATCTCCATCATGGCCGCGTTCATCTTGGCGCGGTCATCGCCGTATTTTTCTTTCAGCTGCTGCATGCGCGGCGCCACCAGCTTCATCTTGGCCATGGAACGATAACTGGCGGCCGACAACGGATAGAACACGAGCTTGATCAGCAACGTGAGCAAGATGATGGTCCAGCCCCAATTGCCCACCATCGAGTGCAACCAGATCATCAATTTGAACATCGGCTTGGCGACGATGGTGACCCAGCCATAATCCACCACCACATCCAGCCCGGGCGCGACGTGGCTCATGGCCTGCTGATCTTGCGGCCCCACCCACAGCTGGGCCTCGACAGCCTGATGCTCACCGGGCGCGATCTCGCCCACGGATTCGATGGTGCGGATCGCGTACAGGTTGTCGCCCACCTTCAGCGCCTGATTGGTGCGCACCGTGCCCTGTGGCGGCACCCAGGCGCTGGCGAAATAATGCTGCACGATCGCAATCCAGCCATTGTCGGCCTGATCGATGTAGCTGGCCTTGCCCTTGGCGATGTCCTCGAACGTGATCTTCTGGAACTTGTCTTCGGAGGAATACACGGCCGGGCCCGTGAACGTGCTGTAGAAACCCGACGTATTGGGCGGATCATTGCCGTCGCGCGTCAATTGCAGATAGAGCGACGGCGTGAGCGGCTGGTCGGTCTGGTTCCAGACCTCGTGGCGCACGTGGATGTCGTAGCCCTGGTTGTCGAGCACGAACGTCTTGACCAGCCGCAACCCCCCTGCCGTGGCCTCGAAGGCGATCTCGGTCGTGTTGCCTTTGACCACCGGTTCGGGCTCGACCAGGTGAAACGGCGTCAGGTGGGTGGGATAGCTGCTGCCCGCCGCGGCGCCCACCAGGCCGGTTTGCGCCACGTAGAAATCGCCCGGCTGATCATTGAGCAGATACATGGGGTTGTCGGAACTGTCGAGCGACTTGTATTTCACCAAGTCGGCCCGGATCAGCTGCGCACCCAAGGTATCGAAGGTCAGTTCATACACGCCGGTGCGCACGGTCACCTTCTGGCCTTCCGGGGCATCGGACGCTCCGGGCACGGCCGTGTCGGCGGCGGGTTGAGCCGCCACCGCCGGCAGATGACCCGCGGCATCGGCCGTACGCGCCGAATCGTTTGCGTCGGCTGCCGGGGCGGGCGTGCTGGCGGGCGTCAGAGAAAACAGCGACGGCTGACCCTGGTACACCTGCCAGTTGTTCCACAATAGCAGCAGTGAGAAGCTGAAAATCAGCCAGAGGATGGTGCGTCGAATGTCCATGAGCGCCAGTTTCCAGAAGGGGGGTCCAAGCAAAAGCCAGTCAGTTTAACGTGTTGGGGGATCATGCGGCGGCGGTACGGGGTCGAGCCCCCCCTCGCAACCGGGATGACAGCGGGCGATGCGGCGTATCCCGAGCCATAGACCGCGAACCACGCCGTGCGTCTCGATGGCCTCGATCATGTAGACTGAACAGGTGGGGGTGAAGCGGCATTGCTGGCCCACCCAGGGGCTCAGGAAATACCGATAGAACCGGATCGGGGCAATGACGAGCGCTTTCAGCATGCGGCCACCCGAAGCAGCAAGGCATCGGCCTCTTGGCGCACGGCCCGCTTGAGATGCGTGAGGCTGCCTTGGGGGGGCGGTGCCACCAGCCGGAAAACCAGGTCTGCGGCGGGCAGGGCGTGGCGGCGCTGCCGCCAGGCTTCACGCAGCACCCGCTTGATGGCATTGCGCACCACGGCCAAACGGGCCAGGCGCTTGGGGATGATGAGACCCAGACGAGCCTGGGCAGAGGGCTCGCGGCTCAGGTGAACCACGAACAAAGCCCCCCGGGCGACCCGGCGCCCCTTGAGGGCGGCCGCGTATTCTGAGGGGCGATGTAGCCGGGCTGATGGCGGAAAGTCAGCAGGCATGGCGATGTGCACACCAGGCCTGGGCAGGTCGGGCTGCGCAGGCCCGGCGCCTTGTCAAACCGCCAGGCGCTTGCGACCCTTGGCACGGCGGGCATTGATGACCGCGCGCCCGGCACGGGTCCTCATGCGCACACGAAAACCATGTGTACGCTTGCGACGGGTGACAGAGGGCTGAAATGTGCGTTTCATGGCAGATCCGGAAAAGAGCTCTAGATAAAAGGGCCAAGGGCTAAATGCCAAGGCGATAAAAAGCCTGTTATTTCAGCAAATTTTGCGGCTTTCGTCAACCGCGCCGGCCCGCCGGGCCGACTTGCCGCACCCCTCCGGCGGGCACTCTGGACGGTACGATGCCGACCATTTCCATGGGCCGCCCCCGCTCCGGACCGGACATCTTCGGCCCATTTCATCGGTGCGGGCTGTGGATAACTTTGCCGGGTACGGGTAGAATCAAGGTTTCGCACGACGTCACCATGAATGAATTCTGGCAGTCCTGTCTCGAACAACTCGAACAGGAACTCCCC
Organism: Castellaniella sp.; assembly: GCF_041675725.1. Lineage (GTDB taxonomy): Bacteria > Pseudomonadota > Gammaproteobacteria > Burkholderiales > Burkholderiaceae_B > Castellaniella. Next base: position 18,831 of record NZ_JBAYTI010000023.1, read on the forward strand.
CCCCAACAGATCAACGCCTGGATCAGGCCGCTCGTCCCGCTCGAATACGATGCAGAGCGGGCCGTTTTGCGTATTTCCGCGCCCAACCGCTTCAAGCTCGACTGGGTGCGCAAGAACTTTTCCACCCGCTTCGAGGCACTGGCATCCGACTGGTACGCCTGCAATGTGCAAGTGTGTTTCGAGCTGGCCAGCATTCAGGCCCGCCGCGCGGCTTCCCGCCAGGGCAACGTCCTGTCCGCGCAAGATGCAGCCGATGGGGCCTCCGCCCCATCCGGCGACGCCACCCGGCAGGCGGCGGGGCCGCAGGCCATGGCCGCAAACGGGGTGCCGGCAGCCGATCACTCCCGCCTCAATCGCGACCTGACCTTCGAGAACTTCGTCACCGGCAAGGCCAACCAGCTGGCGCGCGCAGCGGCCATTCAGGTCGCCGAAAATCCGGGGGTTTCCTACAACCCGCTGTTTCTGTATGGCGGCGTCGGGCTGGGCAAGACCCACTTGATCCACGCCATCGGCAACGCCCTGCTGGCCAGCCAATCGGGCAAACGCGTGCGTTATGTCCATGCCGACCAATACGTGTCCGACGTGGTCAAGGCCTACCAGCGCCGGGCGTTCGATGACTTCAAACGCTATTATCATTCGCTGGACCTGCTGCTCATCGACGACATCCAGTTCTTCGCAGGCAAGAACCGCACCCAAGAAGAGTTCTTCTACGCCTTCGAGGCCATGGTGGCCCAGCACAAGCAGATCATCATCACCTCGGACACCTATCCAAAAGAGCTGTCCAACATAGACAGCCGGCTGATCTCGCGCTTCAATTCCGGCCTGACTGTCGCCATCGAACCGCCCGAGCTCGAAATGCGCGTGGCCATTCTGCTGCGCAAATCCCAGACCCAGGGCCTCGAGATGCCCGAAGAAGTCGCCTTCTTCATTGCCAAGCACTTGCGCAGCAACGTGCGCGAGCTCGAAGGGGCGCTGCGCAACGTGTCGGCCTATGCCAATTTTCACGGCCGCAGCGTCCTGACCGTGGAAGTCTGCAAAGAAGCCCTGAAAGACCTGCTCTCGGTGTCGCACAGCCAGATCACGGTGGAAAACATCCAGAAGACCGTGGCCGACTTCTATAAAATCAAGGTGGCCGACATGTACTCGAAGCGCAGGCCGGCCAACATTGCCCTGCCCCGCCAGATTGCCATGTACCTGGCCAAAGAACTCACGCAGAAAAGCCTGCCCGAAATCGGAGACCTGTTCGGGGGGCGCGATCACACGACCGTCTTGCATGCCGTGCGCAAGATCACCGACCTGCGCGCCAAACAAACCGAGCTGAACCACGCGCTCCACGTACTCGAGCAAACCCTCAAAGGATAAGAACATGCAACTGACAGAAGCAAGTCGCGATACCGTGCTCAAGCCCCTGACGACGGTGGTGGGCATCGTAGAGCGGCGCAACACCCTGCCCATTCTGGCCAACGTGCTGATCCGCAAGCAGGCCGAAGCCGTCGAATTCATCGCCAACGACCTCGAAGTGCAGATCACCACCCGCTCCGCCTTCGGGGTGGGCGACGGCGCCCAGGCCACCACGGTGGCCGCGCGCAAGCTGCTCGACATCCTGCGCGCCTTGCCCGACGCGAGCCAGGTGAAAATGTCGCTGGACGACAACCGCCTCACGGTACAGGCCGGCCGCAGCCGCTTTGCGCTGCAGACCATGGACGCCGCCGACTATCCGCTGGTCAACCAGGCCGGGCAATGGGACGCGTCCTTCTCCATGTCGCAAAAAGCGCTTCGGGAGCTGTTCAACCAGGTCCACTTTGCCATGGCCCAACAAGACATCCGGCATTATCTGAACGGCCTGCTGCTGGTGCTCGAACCCGGCAAGGTACGCGCCGTAGCCACCGATGGCCACCGCCTGGCCCACGCCGGCACGGCGCTCGACGGCCAGACGGCCACGCTGGACGTCATCATCCCCCGCAAGACGGTACACGAAATGCAGCGCCTGCTGTCCGATGACGAGCAATCCAGCATTCAGGTCGACGTCTCCACCAGCCAGATCCGCTTTCGCTTCGACCACATCGAAGTCATCTCCAAACTGATCGAAGGCAAGTACCCCGACTACCGCCGGGTCATTCCGGATGGCTATGACTGCCATTTCGAGGTAAGCCGCGAAACCCTGCAAGCGGCCCTGCAACGGGCGGCCATCCTCACCACCGACAAGCTCAGGGGCGTGCGCATCCAGCTCGGCGAGCACCTCATGCGGCTATCGGCCAGCAACGCCGAAAACGAAGAGGCCCGCGAAGACATTGAAATCGATTATCCGCACGCCCCGCTGGACGTCGCCTTCAACGTCACCTACCTGCTCGATGTACTCGCCAGCCTCAAGGCCGACACCATCCGCTGGTCCATCCAGCCCAATACCAGTTCCTCCGTGCTCATCACACTCACCGGCGATGACGAATTCCGTTATGTCGTCATGCCCATGCGCATCTAATCGCCGACGCACTCGAACTGCCCACGCACTCAAACACAGGATTTTCATGTCAGAACCCATCCCCGTTCTCGCGGCCGAAACCGGCTACGGCGCCGATTCCATCAAAATGCTCAAAGGCCTCGAGGCCGTGCGCAAGCGCCCAGGCATGTACATCGGCGACACGTCCGACGGCACCGGCCTGCACCATATGGTCTTCGAGGTGGTCGACAATGCCATCGACGAGGCCCTGGCGGGCTATTGCGACGACATCGTCGTCACCATCCACGCGGACAACAGCATTTCGGTGATGGACAACGGGCGCGGCATCCCCACGGCCATTCACCAGGGCGACGAGCACCACCGCAGCGCCGCCGAAATCGTCATGACCGAACTGCACGCGGGGGGCAAGTTCGACCAGAACTCATACAAGGTCTCCGGCGGTCTGCACGGCGTGGGCGTCTCCTGCGTCAATGCCCTGTCCGAGTGGCTGCGCCTCACCATCTGGCGCAACGGCCACGAGCATTTCATCGAGTTTCGCCGTGGCCAGCGCATGGCGCCGCTGAGCATCACCGGGCCCTCCGAACGCACCGGCACGCGGGTCCACTACCAGGCCGATGATCAAATATTCAACAACATCGAGTACAAATACGAAATCCTGGCACGGCGCCTGCGCGAACTGTCCTTCCTGAACAACGGGGTCAAGATCCGCCTGGTCGATGAACGCACCGGGCAAGAAGAAAACCTGGCCTACCTGGGGGGCGTCAAGGGCTTCGTGCAGTACATCAACCGCAGCAAATCCACCCTGCACGACAACATCTTCGCCGTCAGCACCCAGTCGGATGCCGGCGGCGTGCCGGTCGGCGTAGAAGTCGCCATGCAATGGAACGACACCTACGCCGAAAACGTGCTGTGCTTCACCAACAACATCCCGCAACGCGACGGGGGCACGCATCTCACCGGCTTGCGCGCGGCCATGACGCGCGTGCTCAACAAATACATTGCGGACAACGAGCTCGCCAAGAAGGCGCGCGTCGACACCACCGGCGATGACATGCGCGAGGGGCTGGCCTGTGTGCTGTCCGTCAAGGTGCCCGAGCCCAAGTTCAGCAGCCAGACCAAAGACAAGCTCGTGTCCTCCGAGGTGCGCCCCGCGGTCGAAGAAGCGGTCAGCCGTACCCTCGAGACCTGGCTGCTCGAAAACCCCACCGATGCCCGCGCCGTATGCGGCAAGATCGTCGAGGCCGCCCGCGCCCGCGAGGCGGCGCGCAAGGCGCGCGAAATGACGCGCCGCAAGAGCGTGCTCGAAGGGGCCGGCCTGCCCGGCAAGCTGGCCGACTGCCAGGAAAAGGATCCCGCCCTGTGCGAACTCTATATCGTCGAGGGCGACTCGGCCGGCGGCTCGGCCAAGCAGGGGCGGGATCGCAAGTTCCAGGCCATCCTTCCTTTGCGCGGCAAAGTGCTGAACGTCGAAAAAGCCCGTTTCGACCGCTTGCTGTCCAGCGAACAGATCACCACCCTGATTACCGCTCTGGGCACCAGCATCGGCCCCGACTTCAACATCGACAAGCTGCGCTACCACCGCATCATCATCATGACCGACGCCGACGTCGATGGCGCCCATATCCGCACCCTGCTGCTCACCCTGTTCTACCGGCAGATGCCCGAGCTCGTACGCCGCGGCCATATCTACATCGCCCAGCCACCGCTGTACAAGGTCAAGGTCGGCCGCGAAGAACGCTACCTCAAGGATGACGCCGAAGAAGCCCAGTTCATGCTGCAGCTGGCCCTGAAAGACACCGAACTCGTCCCGCGCGAAGGCGCGGCCGTCCTGCGTGACCAGACCCTAATGGACCTGGCCCGTCAGTACGTGATGGCCGATGCCGTCATCGCCCGCCTTTCGCGCACTCTCGACACCGAAGCACTGACTGCCATGGCCGAGGGCGTCTCGATCAGCCTGGCCGACGAAAACGCCGCCCGCCAAAGTGCGGCCGCCCTCCAGCAGGCGCTCAACGAACCCGACACAAGCCCGGTCGTTCAGGTAGAGGCCCGCTACGATGATATCGAAGAGGCCTGGCAACTGGCCGTTCTGCGCCCCCATTTCGGCAACGTGCACGTCAGCGTGTTCGACCGCGCCTTCATCCGCGGGGGGGATTACGCCGCTCTTGCCCGGACTGCGCGCACCTTCATGGGGCTGCTCGGACCGGGGGCCGTGGTACGCCGCGGTGTGGGCGAACGGCAAAAAGAAAAACAGGTGTCCGATTTCCGCGAAGTCATGCAATGGCTGCGCACCGAGGCCGAGCGCGGCATCACCAAGCAGCGCTACAAAGGCCTGGGCGAGATGAATCCCGAGCAACTCTGGGAAACCACCATGAATCCTGAAGTGCGGCGATTGCTGCGCGTGGAGATCGACGATGCCATCGCGGCCGACGAGATCTTCGTCACCCTCATGGGCGACGACGTCGAACCGCGTCGCGCCTTCATCGAGACGCACGCATTGCAGGCGGCCAACATCGACGTCTAAGACTTGTACCGGGTTTTGGAAGAATCGCCAGGTATCATAGAAACAGGCCACTTTCCCGGCCATATAAATGAACTGACAGTCATATAATTAGACTCACGCGATTCTCCATCGCCGCCATTGCTTATCCATTACAGCAAGGTTTCTTTATGCTGCGGATCTTCGCGGCGCATCGTGCCATCCAAGTGAAAACACCATCCCTAAAACTTGACTGATCGGTCATAAATATTTAATCTCTAGCCTATGGATCCAATTTAAACGGACAAACGCACGCATAGAGACAGAACGGGAGGCAGGCATGTTTCAGGAGTGGCGCGGCCAGACCATCCCCGGCCTGCTACGGTACAGTGCCGGCAATTGGCCGGATCGCATCGCTGTCGATGACGGCCAGACGCAAGTCGATTACGCCACGCTCGCTCGGCGTTGCGCCTGCGTGCAAAACGCCCTGACCCGATTGGGCGTCGGCCATGGCGACCACGTCGCCTATCTGTTGCCATCGAGCATCCGTTGGCTGGAAGTGTTCTTCGCGACAAGCGCGCTGGGTGCCGTACTGGTGCCCCTGAATCTCACCTGGACGGCCGAAGAGATCATCCAGGGCCTGACACTGACGGACAGCAATGTGCTGCTGGTGGCCAGCGAACACCGGGGGGTTTCCCTCCTGGAGCGGATTCGGCCACTGATCGATCGGGGCGCATCCGGTCTCACCCCGGCTTTGCGTCAGATTATCCTGGCAGAAGGCGAAGCGGACGGCAGCGGGCTGGACGCACTCGACCCCCATCTGCCTTCCCCGTCGGCTCAGCCATCCGAACCGGACAATGGCCCGCCGGGGCCGGACGACACCGCCATGTTCATCCTGACGTCGGGCTCGACCTCTTTCCCCAAGCCGGCCATTCACACGCATGAATCCATCCTTTGCGGCTCAGCCAGCTATGCGGACGGGCTCGAAGTCCACGCCGAAGACATCTTCCTGCACTGCATGCCCAACTACCACGTGGGCAGCATCGCCACCGCGTTCCTGACGCTCATGCGCGGCGCCCGCCTGGAACTCATGCGCTTCTTCGAGCCTGGTGAGGCACTGCGCCGGATCCACGACAGCCAGGCCACCCTGTATTGGGGATTCGACACGCACATCCTCATGATGCGCGACCATCCGGCCTATGCGCCAGGCCTGCTCTCCAGCCTGCAAAGAACCATGATCGCCGCCAATCCCGCCACTTTCGACAAAGTGCGCGCCATGGGTTTGGATCACATCGGAAGCCTGTACGGCTCCACCGAATATATGGGATCCCAAACCTATTTCCCCTTCCGCGACCGGGCCGATGAAACCCGGATGAAGGCATCGAACGGCCGCGCGACGTCTGGCGAGATCCGCATTGCCAGGCTCGAGAATGGCGGCTGGGCCGCACCAGGCGAACTGGGCGAAATCTGCGTCAAGGGCCCGGCTTTGTTCAAGGGCTACTACCGCCAGCCCGAGGCCAGCGAGGCCTGCATGGACAAAGACGGCTTTTTTCACAGCGGCGACCTGGGTTTTCTGGATGAGGACGGCTATCTCTACTACCGCGGCCGCGTCAAGGAAATGGTCAAGTCCGGCGGCGAGAATGTGTCGGCCCTCGAAGTCGAAACGTTCCTGCTGGCCGAAATTCCAGGCATTACCCGCGCCATGATCTGCGCCACGCCGCACCCCAAATGGGGTGAAGCGGTCACCGCGCTGCTCGAGGTGGAAGCAGGACAGACCTATTCCGTCACGGACATCCAGGCGTTTTGCAAGGGCCGCCTTGCAGGCTACAAGATTCCCAAGCGCGTGCTGTTCCTCTCCGGGCCAGACTGGCCGATCACGCCGACGGGCAAACTCGACCGGCGTGCGCTCGCGACGCGGGCCTTGAACCACTATGCCAACACGACCGATTCCCAATCGGCGACATAGAAAATGGCAAAGGAACCCTTTATGTGGCAGTCAAAGTACCAACTGATCGAATTCGAAGCGCATGGCCCCGTACTGGTCGTGCGCTTTGCACGCAGCGATGCCCTGAATGCCATCAATGCCCGGATGCATACCGAAATGTCCTGGCTGTTTCGCGATATCGCCGAGCACTCGGACTGCCGCGCAGTCGTGCTCACGGGCAAGGGGAAGGCCTTCTCGGCCGGGGGCGACATCGACTGGTTTTCACGCATCCTGCCCGAGGAAATTGATCGGTTGTTCGTTGAAGCCCGGCGTCTCATCATCGACATGCTGGAGCTGCCCCAACCGATCATTTCTGCCATCAATGGCCCTGCCATTGGCCTGGGCGCGACGCTCGCACTGTTCAGCGACATCAGCTACATGGGCCAAAGCGCCGTGATAGCCGATACCCACGTGCTCGCAGGCATTGCTGCAGGGGACGGCGGCGCGGCCATCTGGCCCTGGCTGGTCGGCATGCACCGGGCCAAGGAATTCCTGCTGACCGGGCGCAAGATCACTGCGCCGGATGCCGAGCGCCTGGGCCTGGTCAATCACGTCGTCGCCGATGACGCGCTGCTGGAATCCGCCCTCGAAATGGCGCAAGAACTCGCCGACGGCGCGCAGGCCGCAATACGCGCCACCAAGGCCTCGCTCAACAAAATTCTCCGGGACACGGTCAACCTCAATCTCGATACCTCACTCGCCCTGGAAAGGGCCTGCTTCGATTCCGCCGAGCACAAAGACCGCATCGACTTCTTCCTGAACAAGCGCCATGCCCGACCATCAAGCCATACCCGCTCCCCAAATGCCTGAATCACCCAAAATCCTGTTCAACCTGGATGACGGCATCGCCCGCATCACGCTGAATCGGCCCGAGCAGCTCAATGCCTTGGATGCCGAGACGATCCGTGCCCTTGCAACAGCGTTTGAACGCGCCTGCGACGACGAGCGCAGCCAGGTCGTGCTGATCCAGGGTACGGGCAAGGCGTTCTGCGTCGGCGGCGACATCCATCTTTTCAACCAAACGATCGACGGCCTGCCAGAATTGCTCGAATCGCTGCTGCAGCCCCTGCACGCCGCGCTCGCGCGCGTCGTGACATCGGGCCTGCCCATCGTCTCCGCTGTGAATGGGCCTGTGGGCGGCGGTGGGATTGGCCTGGCGCTTTGTGCCGACTACGTGCTGGCCGCGCAGTCCATGGCGCTGCGCTGCGGGTACTCAGCCATCGGACTGACACCCGATGCCGGCAGCGCGCGCTTCCTGACGCTTCGGGTCGGTGCCGTACGGGCCAAGCAGCTATTTTATTTGAATGAAATGCTTGATTCGGCGACATGCCTGGCGTTGGGCATCGTCGACGCGGTCCACCCGGACGAAAACCTAGGCGCCGCCGCGCAAACCCTTGCCCGCCGACTGCGGGCCGGGCCCAGATTGGCGCTGGCACGCACCAAAGCGTTGATCGAAACCACCGGCGCACGGTCGCTGCTGGAGCACCTGACCGCAGAGCGGGAATACATGGTCGCTTCCGCACGCGAGCCGGATGCACGCGAAGGGATCACCGCCTTTTTGGAAAAACGCGAGGCACGCTTCGGATCCCGGCCTACCTGATGCGATCTCGGAGCACCGCCTTCTGGATTTTGCCCATGGAATTTTTCGGAAATTCCTGAAGGCAATCGATGCGCCTTGGCACCTTGTAATCCGCGAGATGTTCACCGCAGAATGCCCGCAATTCGTCCAGATCCAGGCGTGCGGCGTCTTTGGGAACCACGAAGGCAAGAATATCTTCGCCGAGCTTTTCATGCGGCATCGCCACGACCGCCGCTTCCAGCACCCCCGGGTGCTGGTATAGCACCTCTTCGATTTCAACCGAGCTGATTTTCAGCCCACCGCGGTTGATGATGTCCTTGATGCGGTCGCTGTAATAGAGATAGCCTTCCTCGTCCAACCAGCCGACGTCCCCGGTGCGGACCCAGCCATCTTGCAGAACCTGTCGGGTTGCGTCTTCATTCTTGTAATAGCCCCGCATGCACGCAGGCGAACGAATCGCGATCTCTCCAGGGGTCTGCCCGGTGACCGGCTGTCCTTGGTCGTCCAGAATGGCGACCTCGCACAAAGGCATGGGCCGGCCCGCTGAATCGATGCGTCGTAGCGCCTGGTCGGGCGTCAGCACGGTGCCCGAAGGGCCGGTTTCGGTCATGCCGTACTGCTTGCGTAGCTCGACCTTGGGATATTTCGCTGCCAACACCCGAACGGCAGACGCCGGCATGGCGGCGCCCCCGTAATCCCACAGCCTCATCGAAGACAGGGACCGGGGCGTTCGCTCCAGTACGTCGAGCATGAACAAGTAATGCGAAGGCACGCCGATGACCGCCGTCGAACCTTCGTCCTCGATCCGCTGCAGCATGGCTGCCGCATCGAACCGCGGTTCCAGCACCAGCGTCGCACCCACCCAGAATGCAGGCATTGGCGCAAACTGGGTACCCGAGCTGGTGAAGAACGGTATCGCATGATGAAACACGTCGTCATTGCGCAGACCCAAGGCCGCCGAGAAAATTGCACCGGTCGCCAACGCCGACCCGTGCGTATGCATGACCGCCTTGGGCCGGGCGGTCGTCCCCGAAGTGAAAACGATATTTGCCAGATCGTCCGTTCCCAACTCGGGCAAACCGTCCTTTCTTTCTGGAGAGCCCGCATCGGGTGTGCCCGCATCCGCATCCGCGACGCAATCCTCCAGATCGAGCACCTGGCGCAGTACGGGCAGGCCCGCCGCCAAGGCCCGGACCCGTGGCGTCAACTGAGATTGCGCCAGCACGGCGATGCAGTCGGAAAAACCGATGGCATAGCGCAACTCTTCGTCCACGAAACGCGGGTTGAGCGGTACCATCACCGCACCGGCCCGCAACAGCGCCAAGTACCCGACCAGGCAGTCGACGTAGGCTTCGCCATCGGCCAAGATGCCGACATGGTCGCCTGTTCTGATGCCACGGGCCTGCAGGCCCGTGGCCAAACGCATGGATTCTTGGCGCAGCGCGGACCAGCTGAGCCTGGACCAGCCCTGGCGGCCACGTGGCCCGATCAATGCCATCCGATCGGGCTGTGTCAGAGCCCAGTGGTCGATCAGCGCATTGACGGACTGGAACCGCCCCAGGGCCGTCGCCAGCCCAGGGGCGGGGTGCCGCGCAATGGCCGGCTTGCGATGCATGTCAGCTCTTGACCAGCGGGCAGGTGCTATCGGCCAGTTTTGGGAACGCCTCGTCGCCAGAGATGGTCTCCTGGATGGTCAACATGTCCCATGGGCCCGTCGATTCGTCCGGTGACTTGACTTGGGCCAAATACATGTCGTGCACCATCATCCCATCTTTGCGGACCAGGCCGTCCGTGGTGAAGAAGTCATTGACCGGCATCTTTTGCATTTGTTCCATGACGGCATCCGCGTCCAGCGTTCCTGCAGCTTCGACCGCTTTGAGGTAATGCATCGTCGCCGAGTACGCGCCGGCCTGGTTCATCGTCGGCATCAGCTTGCGGCGCTCATAGAAGCGCTCGGACCAGGCCCGGGACTCGGGGGTACGGTCCCAATAGAAGGCCGTGGTAAACAACAGCCCCTGGGCCAGGTCCAGACCCATGCCTTTAACGTCGGAATCAAAAAGGATCAAGGGAGCGACCTTGGTCTTGCCCGTCGTCAGACCGAATTCGCGCGCCTGGCGCACCGCGTTCTGCGTATCTTGGCCTGCATTGGCCAGAGCGATGACGTCTGGATTGGCGCTTTGCGCGGAAAGCAGGAAAGAGGCAAAATCCGTTGCCTTGAAGGGATGGGCGACGGACCCCACCACTTCCCCCCCCATTCGCTCGACCACTTTGGCGGTCTCATCCTGCAACGCTTTACCGAATGCATAATCGGCGGAGATGAAGTACCAGGATTTTCCACCACCTTGGGTCAAGACCTTGCCGGTCACGTTGGCCAATGCGTAGACATTCCAGACCCATTGCATGCCATAAGGCGAACATTCGTCGTTGATCAGCGCCGTCGTTCCTGACGTAAAGACCGTAACCCGTTTCTTTTCCCGTGCAAGCTTCTGGAGCGCGAGGGCCGAGGCCGAATCCGAGCTCTCGAGAATCATCTGCACGTCTTGCTGATCAATCCACTCGCGGGCACGGCTTGTGGCGACATCCACCTTTAACAGCGAGTCGGCGATCAGGACTTCGATGGGCCGACCCAGAACCTGGCCGCCAAAATCCTCGACCGCCATCTCCATGGCCACACCAATGCCGGGCCCGGCCAGACCTGAATAGGCCCCGGACAAGTCTGCAATTGCGCCAATCCGTACGGGCTGGTCTTTTTCCTGGGCCTGAACCAGGCCTGGGCCGGCCGCAAGCATCAGCATGCCCGCGATGATCGCCGTGATTTGTTTGATCTTCATGTTGTCTCCTGATCTTTATTTTCAGTAGGGGTCAAAGTAGGGGTCGAAGGGAAAATTCAACGGTTCACAGCCCGCCATGGATGCTGCGGTGGCAGCTGCCCCAGCAAGAACGGCGCAGCCCCAGGGCCCACGAAAATCGCTGATCCGCGACGTTCGACAAAGACCCAGCGGCCATCCCGCCGTGCACAGATATCGGCGAAGTCGACCACCGAAGACGGCGGCTCGATCTCGAGTGGAGCGGGGCCGAGGCCCGAATAGACGGTGACGGTGGAGTGGACGGTTGCGCGATCAGCGCCTTGTTCCTCGACCCTCAGGTTAGAAAAGACGTGCCGCGTCGTACGCACCGGCTGGCGCGCATTTCGTGCTGCAAAAAAGGCCTCGATGGCGGCCCGGCCCTCGAGCCGAAAATCGCCGAAGACCATCCGGCCATCGTCGGCATACAGTTGTGCGACACTGCCTGCCTGAGGTTGATCAACCCGGTGCCAGTATTGAGCATTCAGGCGAGCCAGCTCGATCTCGGCCAGGGCCTGTTCTACTGCGGCGCGTTCAGCCATGATGTGCCTCTTGTATGTCGGGGAATCACCAGCCCTTGAGTACGGCATACGACAAATATAATTATAAATGACTACTCAGTCAATAAATTTATTTATAACCACACTTTGGTTACGTGATAAATCATTTGTAATTTGCCTATATCAGTCTATAGAATGTCAGTTCTATGACCGATAAGTCATGAAATCACTTGAACACCAGGAGCCTACCCATGCATCTTCCCGGTTTGAATTTCGACCTCGGCAGCACCATAGAAGCGCTGCGTCATGCCGTGCGCCAATTCGCGCTGGCCGAGATCACACCCCGTGCGGCCGATATCGAACGCAATAATGATTTTCCGGCCGACCTCTGGCGAAAGTTCGGTGACATGGGCTTGTTGGGCATGACCGTCGACGAGGCCTACGGCGGAACCAATCTGGGGTATTTGGCCCACATGATCGCCATGGAGGAAATCACCCGGGCGTCCGCCGCCGTGGGCCTGTCCTATGGCGCCCACTCGAACCTGTGCGTCAATGTTCTGTACGCCAACGGCACACCAGAGCAGCGGCAGCGCTACCTGCCCAAGCTGATCTCGGGCGAGCATGTCGGCGCGCTGGCCATGTCCGAGCCCAATGCGGGCTCGGATGTCGTCAGCATGGCCTTGCACGCGCGCCCAGAAGGCGACGGCTATGTCCTGAACGGCTCCAAAATGTGGATTACCAATGGCGGAGACGCGGACACCCTCGTGGTCTACGCCAAGACAAACCCCGAGGCCGGCTCCAAGGGCATCACGGCCTTCATCATAGAAAAATCCATGAAAGGGTTCAGCCACGGCGCCAAGCTCGATAAGCTCGGATGTCGCGGTTCAAACACGTACCCCTTGTTTTTCGATGACTGCGTCGTGCCGGCGGCAAACGTTCTGCGTGGCGAAGGCCAGGGCGTCGGCGTGCTGATGTCGGGTCTGGACTACGAACGTGCGGTCATGGCCGCGGGCCCCCTGGGCATCATGGCCGCCTGCATGGACACCGTCCTGCCCTACGTACACGAACGAAAGCAGTTCGGCCGCGCCATTGGCGAATTCCAGCTGATGCAGGGCAAACTCGCCGACATGTACACCACCTGGCAGGCCTGCAGCGCCTATCTGTACGCATTGGGCAAGGTCTGCGACCGCGAACCGCATTCCCGCAGTCTGCGCAAGGATGCAGCGGGCGCCATCCTCTATCTCGCCGAAAAGGCGACCTGGATGGCAGGTGAAACCATCCAGATTCTGGGCGGTAACGGTTACATCAACGACTTTCCGGCCGGCCGCTACTGGCGGGACGCCAAGCTCTGGGAAATCGGGGCAGGCACGTCCGAGATCCGGCGCATGCTGATCGGCCGCGAACTCTTTTCTGAAACGGCCTGAAATCACCCGAGGCGTCGCGGTCCGTGCCCGGGTACGCAACGCGACGGCCGGTATAATGATGCTCTGTCGGCTCGGGCCACCATGAACCCGCCACAGAGGTCACGTTCATACATGTTGAGAATAAAGAAAACCCGCTCAGATAAATCCGAAGAAACACGACGGGCACTATTCGATGCGGCCGTACAGACCGTTGCCGATGAAGGATACGCAGGCGCTTCCGTCGACAAAATCGTTGCGCGCGCCAACGTGGCCAAGGGGACCTTCTACAATTATTTCGAGAACCAGCAAGACCTCTTCGATCAGCTGCTGCCCAATCTGGGCCAAAAACTGCTGGACTACATCCGCACCCAGCTCGACGACTCCCTCACCGGTCTTCCCCGGGAAAAGCGCCGCGTCGAGGCCTACTTCGACTTTTGCCGCAAAACGCCCGGGTTTCTGCGTATTCTGAACGAAGCGGAAATATTCGCACCCAAGGCCTTCCACCATCACGTCAAGACGTTTTATGAAGGCTACTTCCGGTCGATCCGGCGCAGCTGCCAACGGGGTGAAATCACAGGCTACGACGAAGATGAACTGGGAATCGTCGTCTTCATGCTGATGGGCATGCGCAGCTACCTGACAATGCTGTATCAATACAAGTACATCAGCCGCTCGAAAGTCGAACTGGACAAAGTCATCTCCACCTACGAGAAGTTCGTGGCGCGCGCCATGTTCGACTGATCCCGTTCTCTTACCCGCCCTCAACACACCCCCACCGGGCACGGCATGGATGGCGCGCGTGACCGGCCAGCCCCCTGCAGAAAGGGGCCAAACTCAAGCAAATAGCGTGATGACACGGCAGTGGATAACGACTATGGCGACAGGCTGTGCCCAAGCCGTGGATACAATGTGGACAACCCCTGGATTGCCGCTTGGCAAATTTTCTCTCCCCAAATCATCCCCGGTCGGGCCACAGGGTCCGTTGTCTTCAATCATGACGTAAACCACTGATGCCACGTAGATAAATCACTTATCCAAGTTATCCACAGGCTCCCATCATCATAATCAGTTAGATAAAGAAGAGAATGAATAAAACCGCCACTTCGCCAGCAACCACGAAACGCGCGAAGACCGCTGAAATTCCGGTAACGGCAGGTCGACGTCATCGGCACCAGTCAACCCGCCTATTGTTTTTGCGGCCAACACAGACCACAATAAAAAGATGACCCCATACCTTTTGCAAGAGCTGGATGAACAGCCACTGGCGATCATTGGTGACATACACGGTGAAATTCAGGCGCTGGATCAGCTGCTGGGCCACCTGCAGCACCAGGCACCTGGGCGCCTCCTGGTGTTCATCGGCGACCTGTGCGACCGCGGGCCAGCCAGCGTGTCGGTCATTCACAAGGTCGCCGAGCTGGTCGACCAGCGGCGCGCACTGTGCCTACTGGGCAACCACGAAATCAATCTTCTCGCCAATGATGCAAAAGATGGTTCCGGTTGGTTTTTCGACATCCGCGAGGCGTCCGATACGGCGTTCTATGCGCCCTTCGAACGGGCGACAGCGCGTGAACGGCCCGCGATCCGCGAGTTTTTCAGCCGGCTTCCACTGGCCATCCGCATGCCCGGGCTGCGCATCGTCCACGCGGCCTGGGATACAGCGGCCATCCAGGCGATTTCCCGGGTGCCCCTGGGGCATATCCTGGAATTCATCCACGAATGCAGCCAGGGCCTGGAAAACGCAGCCCACAAGGATGATCTCCATGCCCGTTACCTGGCTGAGCGGGCGCGCTGGCACAGCCAGCTCGAAGATCCCGACAACCCGCCGCCCTATCTGGATGCCGTGGCGGATCACGAAGTCCTGGAGCAGGCGCTCAGCCCGATCAAGCGGTTGACGTCCGGTATCGAAGCCTTGTGCCCACAGCCGTTCTTTTCCGGCAATCGCTGGCGCTACCTGGACAGGGTACCTTGGTGGAATGACGATCCCGATCCCACGCCCGTGCTTATCGGCCACTATTGGCGGCTCTTTACACCCCCGGAAAACAGCCAGTCATGGCGTTACAGCCGCCTGTTCGAAGGGGTGGCACCCACTGCCTGGCATGGGCTTCACAAACAGGCATTTTGTCTGGATTATTCAGTGGGCGCCCGTTGGCGGGAACGAAAACAGCAGGTACCGATCGATCAAAGTCAGTTCAGGCTGGCCGCCATGCTATGGCCCGAACGCAGCCTGGTGTTCGATGACGGGCAGGTTCTCCCCACCCTTTGAACTCAAAGTTTCTGCAGGCGCTCCACCGCCTGGTCCAGGGTGACATCCCGCTTGGCGAAGCACAGCCGCAACAGGCCATGGCTGGCTTCGGGTGAAGTTGGATCGCGATAGAATGTGGCCACGGGTATGGCCGTGACCCCCACCTTGTGCGTCATCTGTATGGCCATTTCCTTGGCGTCCTGCTTGCCCAGGGCAGACGTATCCACCAGCAGGAAAAACGTGCCTTCAGAGTGCAGGGGCCGCAGCCGCGTGGTCAGCAGACCTTCATAGAGCCGGTCGCGTTTCTTCTGATAGAAACTGGACAAGCCGGCAATCGTGCCATCGTCGGCCTTCATGAAGCGTGCGATGCCCGCCTGCATGGGGGTGCTGACCGAATACACCATGAATTGATGGACCTTGCGGATTTCGTCCATGATGGCGCGCGGTGCACAGCAGAAGCCGATTTTCCACCCGGTGGCATGAAAGGTCTTGCCAAAAGAAGAGATGAACACGGTTCGCGCGGCCAGGGTGTCACGTGAAATAGGGCTGACCTGGGGGTGGCCATCGAACACGATGTGTTCGTACGCCTCATCGGACAATAGCAGTAGATCAGGGAAGCGCGAGAGCAGATGTTCAAGGGCATCCAGGTCGGCTTCCTTCAATGTGATACAGCTCGGGTTACTGGGAAAGTTGAGTATGATCATCCGCGTGTTCGCATGGACGGCATCGCCGATGCGATCCCAATCGAGCATGAAGCGGTCCTGGCTTGCATCCGGCGCACGCATCGGCACCCGTACCGCCTGCCCACCCGCCAGCTGCACAGCGGGCTCGTACACGTCGTAGGCGGGATCCAGCAGGATCACGTCATCACCGGTGTGCACCAAAGCCAGGATGCTGCTCATCAAGGCCTCGGTGGCGCCGGAGGTCACGGTGATTTCATCCTGCATGTCATACGCTCGCCCGTGCTGCATTTGCATTCGCCCCGCAATGACTTCGCGCAGTACGGGCAGGCCCTGCATGGGTGCGTATTGATTCAGGTTTTCAAGCATGGCTTGGTGGATCGCGGCAATCAGCTTTGCCGGGGGCGAGTAGTCTGGATAGCCCTGCCCCAGGTTCAAGGATCCGGTCTCCAGCGCCAATGCCGTCATCTCGCAAAATATGGTCTGGCCCATGCCAGGCAGTTTCGATAGAAGTGGTTTCATGTTGCTAATGTGGGAAAAGTGACTGGAATAAATAAATTTTGAGCGCGCGGGCCAGAAACACCAGATACAATCACGCTAAGGGAATACCATAATTTGACTTAGTCGATTGCATGGTTATTCTTCTTGATGCAATGCAATCTGGCAGTACGCACGTCTCACTCACGGCTTGCCCCGTCGCCTTTGGCACTTCGGCACGATCTGTTTGGTTCCAGCGTTCTTGATTCATTGTTCTTTTTCTTTTCATTATGGACGTAACAAATCATGGTTCAAACGGGCAAAGTCAAGTGGTTCAATGCCGAGAAAGGTTTTGGTTTCATTACCCCTGATGCAGGGGGTTCCGACGTTTTCGCGCATTTTTCCGCCATCGAAGGGCGTGGCTATCGCAGCCTGAACGAAGGGCAGGAAGTCCAGTTCGAAGTCAAGGATGGCCCCAAGGGTCCCCAAGCTGCTGAAATCCGCCCGCTGTAACAAGCACGGGTTTGGCAAACAGGCACACCTTCGGGTGTGCTTTTTTGTCGGGTTCAAGAAGTAACGGGCTGGAGAGTTCATCGGCGGTCTTGTGTATCATGTTGGCAATCCAGGAAATTGCATCTGGGCGTATTCGCCCCTTCTTCCTGGGTTGTCTACCCGTTTCAACAGTCTATGCACAGGTTTATCCACACGGTCATGCTCACCGTTTCAGGTACCCGTGAGAGAGATTGATTTTGATTGTGTCATGAAGCGCCTGTGTTTGTCATTAATACTATTGTTTCACGTGAAACATGAGGCGCGCTGGTTTCTTGTCCCGAGGTACCCGCAGGTGGATCAATAAGACCCATCACGAAAACAGGGCGGGCATGCCTCCAACGGCCGAATAAAGCGTCTGATGATGGGCGATTTGGTTCCGAGTCCGGAAATAATTCCATGGTGCACCATCGGATCCCGCAATGACGGGTCGTCAAGGGGCGGTAAGGGCCTGTGTGCTATTCAGTGATGATTCGGATCGGTAACCATGATGTGGATACAGCTGGCGGGGCGGGTACCGATGATACCGATCATCCCGTACGGATTGGGCGTCAGGCGCCCTATTCGTGATGGGTAGTGAATGGTGGCCTCAATGGGCTGGCAAGGCCCTAAGACGCAGGTGCGTCTGGTATCCGATGACATCGATAGGGGTCCCCCGGGAATAAGCCGGATTCTGATCGTTGCGTCACATGGTCATGGTTTCACGTGAAACCATAAAATAAGACTGGCTATAATTTTGGTCTTTTCACCGATCCGGGTTCCGAGCCCGGTATGGTGGGCGAGTTGGATCGTTGATTGACATGAATTACCCTGAAATTTTCGACGTTTTGGTGATTGGCGGGGGCCATGCGGGCACGGAAGCCGCATTGGCTGCGGCTCGCATGGGCGCGTCTACTTTGTTATTGACCCATAGCATAGAAACCTTGGGGCAAATGTCCTGTAATCCGTCGATCGGTGGCATCGGGAAAGGGCATTTGGTCAAAGAAATCGATGCACTGGGTGGCGCAATGGCGCTGGCAACGGACCGGGCCGGAATACAGTTCCGGGTATTGAATCGCTCGAAAGGACCGGCTGTCCGGGCAACGCGAGCGCAGGCCGATCGATCGCTGTACCGGCGGGCCATCCGCATGGCCTTGCAATCCATGCCAAATCTGATGATCTTTCAGCAATCGGTCGAAGACTTGATCCTCGAAGGGGATCGGGTAGCAGGGGCAAAAACGCAGATTGGCCTGGACTTTCGGGCTCGTACGGTGGTGTTGACGGCCGGGACGTTTCTGAATGGCTTGATGCACGTGGGCCTGGAGCATCATGCGGCGGGCCGTGCAGGCGACCCACCCTCCATCAGTCTGGCACACCGCCTACAGGAACTGGCCTTGCCCCGAGGGCGGCTGAAGACCGGCACGCCGCCACGGATCGACTCGAAGAGCATCGATTTCTCGCGACTGGAAGTGCAGCATGGCGATACGGATCCGGTTCCCGTATTTTCATATCTGGGCAGCAGCGATCTGCACCCCGAACAAGTCCCATGCTGGATCACGCATACGACGCAGGAAAGCCACGATATCGTGCGTTCAGGTCTAAGCCGGTCGCCCATGTACAGCGAAGAAGGCACCATCGAAGGCATCGGGCCGCGCTACTGCCCGTCCATCGAAGACAAGATTCATCGCTTTGCGGATAAGACCAGCCACCAGGTGTTTCTGGAACCCGAAGGTGCGTCGTCATGTGAAATTTATCCCAACGGAATTTCCACCAGCCTGCCCTTCGATATTCAGTATGCATTGGTTCGCAGCCTGCCAGGCCTGGAGCAGGCCCGCATCATGCGGCCGGGCTATGCGATCGAGTATGACTACTTCGACCCGCGCCATTTGCAGCCCTGGCTCGAAACACGCTCCATCCGCGGCCTGTTCTTTGCGGGGCAGATCAACGGTACGACGGGCTACGAAGAAGCCGGCGCGCAAGGCTTGCTGGCCGGCGCCAATGCGGCTTTACAGGCGCGCGGCGCGGCGCCGTGGACAGTGGCGCGCAGCGAGGCTTACCTGGGGGTTCTCGTCGACGATTTGGTCACCAAAGGGGTGACGGAACCCTACCGGATGTTTACGTCGAGGGCAGAGTACCGGCTCAGCCTGCGGGAGGACAATGCAGACGCGCGGTTGACAGAACAGGGCCGCGCACTGGGCCTGATCGATGATGTTCGCTGGGATGCCTATTGTCGCAAGCGCGATGCGGTGGCGGCAGAAATCGAACGGCTCAGGGAAACGAGGCTCAATCCATCCGTATTGCAGGCACATGATCGCCAGGCGCTTGGGCTGAACAAGGATGGTATGCATCCATCCTTGCACGATTTATTGAAGCGGCCGGAAATCAGCTATGAACGGCTGATGAGTCTGGTGGACGAACAGGGAGAACACGTAGCGGGCCCAGGCCTGGCCGATGCGGTACAGGCGGAACAGGTCGGCATCCGCATCAAATATGCGGGCTATGTCGACAGACAGCAAGAGGAGATCCGTCGGCAGCAGGACCTGGCCGATCAGGCAATTCCCGAAGATTTCGACTATTCGGATGTATCGGGCCTGTCATATGAAGTGCGTCAGCACCTGCAGGATGCCCGACCCCTGAGTATCGGCCAGGCCTCGCGCGTCTCGGGCGTGACACCAGCTGCCGTGTCCTTGCTGTTGGTGCATCTGAAACGACGCCAGCGCAAAGCGCGGGCAGCCTGAGTGGCCGTCGGGATACGGGCCTGCATATGACACATGTCCCTGTACCGGACCTGCCTGCTGCAGATCCTGTCGCTGAATCCCGTTTGCGGGATGCCTTGGATGCCCTGGGCATGTCATCCGACCAGGTACACGTGCCCCGCCTGCTGGCGTATCTGCATCATCTCCAGCACTGGAACAAGGCGTACAACCTGACGGCGATTCGTGATCCCGAACATATGCTCGTCCAGCACGTGTTCGATAGCCTGGCCGTCCTGCCCACCCTGCGGCAGCTGGCCGAAATGCGGGATGCGTGTGCATTCAAGATCGCAGACGTAGGCTCAGGCGCGGGCTTGCCAGGTATCATCATTGCCGTATGCGAACCGCATTGGTCCGTGACCTGTGTCGATACCGTGGGCAAGAAAACGGCCTTCATGCGGCAGGCTGCGGGTCTTTTGGGTCTGTCGAACGTACAGGTAGCGCAGGGGCGGATCGAAGCCATGGCCAGCGTGCAGGCCGATGTCGTGATTTCCCGGGCCTTTGCCTCGCTGGTAGACTTCGTGCGGCTGGCGGCGCATCACTGCAGGCCCGACGGCGTGATGGTGGCCATGAAAGGCCAGAATCCGCAATCCGAGCGCGCAGATCTAGAGCAGCATACGGACTGGCACGTCGGCCAGATCACCGAGCTGAAAGTGCCCGAACTCGATGCCCAGCGCTGTCTGGTGCACCTGGTACCCAACTGATGAAACATGTCATGTCCGATACCCCTATCCGCAGCGCCCGTGTTTTCTGTATTGCCAATCAAAAAGGCGGGGTCGGCAAGACGACCACCAGCATCAACCTGGCAGCCGCGCTTGCGCAGCTGGGGAAAAAAGTGCTGCTGATCGACCTCGACCCACAGGGCAATGCCACCATGGGCAGCGGGATCGATAAAAACGAGGCCACGGTCAATCTTTATCAAGTGCTGATCGGGTCCGCCAGCATCCACGAAGCTCGACTGCGCTCCGAGACCGGCCAATACGACGTGCTGCCCGCCAACCGCGAAATGTCGGGTGCGGAAATCGACCTGGTACAGATGGCCGCCCGCGAAACGCGGCTCAAGCAGGCGCTGGCGAGCGTGCAGAATGAATATGACTTCGTGCTGATCGATTGTCCGCCGGCGTTGTCTTTGCTGACACTGAACGGACTGGCCAGCGCCCATGGGGTCATCATCCCGATGCAGTGTGAATACTTTGCACTCGAGGGTCTGTCTGATCTGGTCAATACCATCAAGCGTGTGTACCGCAATCTGAATCCGGATCTGGTGCTGATCGGTTTGTTGCGCGTCATGTACGATACCCGGATCACGTTGCAGCAGCAGGTGTCGGCACAGCTTGAAGCACATTTCGGTGACAAAGTGTTTCAGACTATCGTGCCCCGCAATGTCCGGCTGGCAGAAGCGCCCAGCTATGGCATGCCAGGGGTGGTTTATGACAAATCGGCCCGGGGGGCAAAAGCCTATTTTGCATTTGCCCAGGAACTGGTGCGCCGAGTGGATCGTATGGCGGCCTGAGGGCCTTCTTCAGGCCCTGTAACAGACGACGAACAGCGCCAGGGCCGGGCCAGGCCAGGCCGATCCAGCACCGGGCTGATCAAATGCCAAGCCAAGCACACACCGAGTCGGTCAATCAAAGAGAGGACATCATGGCAACACGCAAAAAGGGATTGGGACGCGGGCTGGATGCCCTGTTGGGGGTCGATCATGGCGCACTCGACAGCCTCGGCAAACCGCCGGGCCAACCCGATAGCCTGCCGCTGGATGTTTTGCAGCCGGGGCGCTACCAGCCGCGATCCCACGTGGATGAAGAAGCGTTGAATGAGCTGGCGGATTCCATCCGCTCGCAGGGGATCATGCAGCCCATATTGGTGCGCCCCCTGGCGGACGCGCCCGGTCGCTACGAAATCATCGCCGGCGAGCGCCGTTGCAAGGCGGCGCGCCTGGCGGGCCTGGCCGAAGTACCGGTGCTGGTGCGCGAGGTCGCCGACGAAAACGCCGCCATCATGGCCCTGATCGAGAACATCCAGCGCGAAGACCTCAATCCGCTGGAGGAGGCTCAGGGGGTGCGTCGCCTGCTCGATGAATTCGGCCTCACGCACGAACAGGCGGCCAGCGCCATCGGGCGTTCCCGTTCGGCCACCACCAACCTGCTGCGTCTGCTGAACCTGGTCGAACCCGTCCAGACCATGCTGCTGGCCGGGGACGTGGACATGGGTCACGCCCGCGCGCTGCTGGCGCTCGATGGCGCGCGCCAGATCATGCTGGCCAACGAAGTGGTCGGTCGCCGCCTGTCCGTGCGCGAGACCGAGAAGCGGGTCGCCCAGGCGCTGCGCGGAGACGACACCGAATCCAGGCGGTCCGAATCGCCGGCAGGCCGTGGCCAGGCAGCGGCGCCATCCGGAGACGTCCGCCGCTTGGAGCGGGCCCTGTCGGAACAACTGGGTACCGCAGTGACGATCCGCACCCGACGCAGGCAAGGGGGCGAATTGGTCATAGCCTGGCATGATTGGGCGCATCTCGATTCATTGCTCGAGCGCCAGGGCCTCGCGGGTCCGGACGCGTCGTAGGCTTGCACCGCGGCGCACCGCGGGCCAACTTGACAATGACCGGTAACCTCTTCATAATTCGGGGTTCGCTTCGGTGGGGTGCCCGAGTGGTTAAAGGGGGCAGACTGTAAATCTGTTGGCCTTGCGCCTACGTTGGTTCGAATCCAACTCCCACCACCAGGCGAACA
>NZ_JBAYTI010000024.1:0-41117 GCF_041675725.1 Castellaniella sp.
GGCGATCAGCATGAACAGCAGCTCGCCTGCATACATGTTGCCAAACAGCCGCATGCCCAGCGATACCGTCTTGGCGACGTATTCGATGAGGTTGAGCAGCAGGTTGAATGGCGCCAGAATGATCGCCCCGACCCCGTGCGCATGGAAGGGGGCCGTGAAGAGTTCTTTCACGAAACCGAACGGATTCTTGATCTTGATGCCGTAATACAGCATCAGCAGGAGCACGCCCAGCGACATCCCCATGGGGATGTTGAGATCGGCCGTAGGCAGGATACGATGGTAATACAACGGGTCGTCGTGGGTGCTGCCCAGGCCGATGGCCTGGAAGATCCACCCCATGAGGTCGACCGGGATCAGGTCGAGCGCATTCATGAGGGTGATCCAGAGGAATACGGTAAGCGCCAGCGGTGCGGCGAATTGGCGCGAGGTGGCGTTGGGAACGATGTTCTTGGCTTCTTCGTTGACCATGCCCACGAGCATTTCGACGGACATCTGGAAACGGCCCGGGACGTCGGTGGTGGCATGACGCGCGGCACGCCACAGGAAATACAGCACGATGAAACCCATGAGGGCCGACCAGAACAGCGAGTCGTAGTTGACGACATCGAAGTTGGCGATGATGTCCTGCTTGTGACCGAGGTTGTTCAGGTGAACCAAGTGATGCTGAATATATTCGGACTGAGGCGTCGTGACAACGTCGGTCATCGGAAAACCCTTTTTTTCATTCAATTCATGGCAGGCGGCGCAATGCCAGCAATACCACGTACCCCTTCATGACCCCCAGCAGCCCGAGCAGGAAAGCCAGCCAGTTCAGCCAGCCCCCCCAGTGCCATGCCACCAGGACCACGACCCCGGCTGCCGCCAGCAGCTTGAAGGCCTCGCCCCAAAAAAAAACCAGCGAGCCAGCCCGCGCAGGGGCCCAGTAGCCTGCCAGCAAACGCAAGGCAAAGAAGGCATTGGGTACAAAATAGGCCGCAGCACCCAACAAGGCGGATACGGCCGCGTTTGTTCCCGCGATCAGCCAGGCCAGCAGCACCACCAGCATGCCCGTGCCGGCTTGCGCAGCCAGGGCCCGCAAAAGCCCTGTCCTGGAACGGCGGGCAATGTGGGCGCGATCTTCAGCAGAAAGCACCAGCGCATCGCCCGAATCTGTAGCCCTCAAAGCCACCCACCAACCGGTAGTCAAACTATTCAAGTATAGCGGTTTTTTGTGATTGCCATCAAATGGCACCCCCAAAGAGCGCACCATTTTAGCCCAGAATGACTACCGATGCTTGAACGCCGGCGTACGCTTTTCAACAAAGGCCTGCATGCCCTCTTTTTGATCTTCGGTGGCGAACAGCGCGTGGAAGTTGCGCCGCTCGAAGAGCAGGGATTCGTCGAGCGTGGTCTCGAACGCCCGATTGACGCATTCCTTGGCCATCATCACGGCCGGCAGCGACATGGATGCAATGACCGTGGCCGCTTCGATGGCTTCGTCGAGCACACGCTCGACCGGGACGATGCGGGCGACCAGACCGGCGCGCTCGGCTTCGTGGACATCCATCATGCGCCCGGTGAGCACCAGATCCATGGCCTTGGCCTTGCCCACGGCGCGAGGCAGGCGCTGGGTGCCCCCATAGCCGGGGATGACCCCCAGCTTGATTTCCGGCTGGCCGAACTTGGCATTTTCGGCCGCGATGATGAAGTCGCACTGCATGGCCAGTTCGCACCCGCCCCCCAGGGCATAGCCCGCAACGGCGGCGATGATGGGCTTGCGCGTACGGCGCAGGTCTTCCCACTTGCCGCCCAGGTAGTCCGCCTTGTAGACGTCCATGTAGGACCAGCCCGCCATGGCGGCGATGTCGGCGCCCGCCGCAAAAGCCTTGGTGCTGCCCGTGAGCACCATGGCGCCGATGTTGTCGTCGGCCTCGAAGGCCTGCACCGCGTCGTACAGCTGATCGATGACTTCGTTGCTGAGCGCGTTCAGCACCTGGGGCCTGTTCAGGGTCAGCAGGCCCACGCGGCCCCGGGTCTCGACCTTGACGAAAGATTCGTTCATGATGTCTCCAAAGTAAACTGTTGCCATGAAAAATTCGACGATACGCTATCAGGTGCGGCTGGCCGATCCGGCCGGGCACCGTTTCACCCTCTGCCTGACGATACCCCAACCCGAGCCCCGCGGGCAGACCCTGCGCCTGCCCGCGTGGATTCCCGGCAGCTATCTCATCCGTGATTTTGCCCGACAGATCGAAAGCCTGCAGGCATTCGACGCACGCGGCCCCATCGACTGCCATAAAACCGACAGCCATACCTGGCAATGTGCCCCGGCACAGGGCCTGCTGACCGTAGAATACACTGTCTATGCCTGGGATCTCTCTGTGCGGGGCGCCCATTTCGACGAAAGCCACGCCTTTTTCAACGGCTGCAGCCTGTTTCTGGCCGTCGTCGGCCAGGAAGACCGGCCCTGCCTGCTCGAGCTATGCCCGCCGGCACACACCGGCCGCTGGCAGGTCTTCACCAGCCTGCCCGAAGCAGCGGATGAACCCGATGCCGCTCCGCGCCATGGTTTCGGCTGCTATCGCGCGCCCGACTATGACGCCCTGATCGATCATCCGGTAGAAATCGGCACGCCGCTGCACGTCTCGTTCGAGGCCTGCGGCGCGCAACACGAACTGGTATTCACGGGCGTCGCGCCGCAGCTCGACCTGAACCGCATCGTGCAAGACGTACAGAAGATCTGCCAGGCACAGATCGCGCTGTTCGAGCCCGAGACCCGGCAGGCACCGTTTCTGGATTCGGCGCCACGCTACGTGTTCCTGGTGACGATCACCGCCGACGGCTATGGCGGGCTGGAACACCGGGCATCCACCGCCCTGATCACGCAGCGCAGCGACCTGCCCACGTTGGGACAGCCCGAACCGGACGGCTACAAGCGGTTTCTCGGGCTGGTCAGCCACGAATATTTCCATACCTGGCACGTCAAGCGGATCAAGCCGGCGGCGTTTGCGCCCTACCGCCTGGATCGGCCGAACTTCACCCGGCTGCTGTGGGTCTTCGAGGGTTTTACCTCGTATTACGACGATCTGTTGCTGTTGCGCGCCGGGGTGATCGATGAAGCGACCTATTTCGGCCTGCTGGCCCGTACCATCGACGGCGTCCTGCGCGGCGGCGGCCGCCACAAGCAGTCCGTGGCGGAAAGCTCCTTCGATGCCTGGACGCGCTATTACAAGCAGGACGAAAATTCGCCCAACGCACTGGTCAGCTACTACACCAAAGGGGCTCTTGTGGCGCTGGGCCTGGACCTCGAAATCCGCTGGCGCAGCGCCGAACGACACAGCCTGGACGACGTCATGCGCCTGCTTTGGCAGCGTCATGGCCGCGGCTTCTATGGGCGCCCGCCGCAAGGCGTGCCCGAGCCGGCCATGCAGGGCCTGATCCTCGAAGCCACCGGCGTGGACGTAGCGGATTTTCTTGCCCGCCATGTCGACGGCCGCGCAGACGTTCCGCTGGAAACCGCGCTGGCGCGCTTGGGTATTGTGCTTGAATCCCACCCGGCGCACCCCCATCCGACACTGGATGTCCGTACCCGCAACGACGTCGGCGGCGTCCGCCTGAGCACCGTCTATGAACAAGGCCCCGCCCACCGCGCGGGCTTGTCGGCCGGCGATCTGCTGATCGCCCTCGACGGCCTGCAGGTCGGCGATGAAGCCGCCCTGGCGCGTCTCCTGGCCAGCCACCGGCCCGGAGACCGGGTGGTCGCACACGTATTCCGACGCGATGAACTGCGCCGCTACCGCGTGCGCCTGGCCAAAGACCGCGCCCTGAAGCACCAGCTTCGCCGTACCGACACGGCCAGGCCATGAACACGCGCACCATCCTCCTGCAGGGGCTGCGCCTGCAGGCGTCCATCGGCATGCTGGCACACGAACGCCTGGCCCGCCAGCCCCTGTCGGTAGATGCCTGGTTCGAAGTCTGCGCCGAGACGCCGGTCGACGACCACGACCTGGCAACCGTCCTGGATTATCGTCTGCTGCGCGACGCCCTGATCCAAGAGATGACACAAGGTCATGTGGACCTGCTCGAGACCCTCGTGCAGCGCTGCCTGCGGCGCATCCTGGACGGCTTTCCCGACGTGCTGCAGGCGCGCATCCGGATCTGCAAGCCCAATGCGTTCGACGACTGCGACGCCGTCTGTATCGAACAGGCCAGCGAGCGGCCGCGCCCCACACACGATTTATCATCCACTCACACGACAACGGAGAACTGACATGAGCACGGACGAGTTGCCCATCGGCACCCTGAAAACCCTGCCGGACGGCCGGCACGAAGGCCTGCTGAGCCGAATATTTCCTGGCCACGACCGCCAGGCACTCTGGGCCATGCTGACCGAACAGGACAAAATGGCGCAATGGCTGGCGCCCGGCCAGATCACATTGAAGGAAGGGGGCGCGGTCAAGATCGATTTTGCAGACAGCGGCATCGTGATCGAAAGCACCCTGCTCGAACTGGCACCCGAACACGTGCTGGCCTATTCCTGGAGCAGCGGCTCGGAGCCCGAGCGTCCGCTGCGCTGGGCGCTGTCCGATACGCCCGAAGGCGCGCGACTGGTACTCACGGTCACCGTACCCGCCGACGAAGACCCGGCCAAGGCCTGCGCCGGCTTCGAAGGGCACCTGGACATGCTGGCGGCCGCCCTCGAAGGCGTGCCCATCAAGTTTCCGTTCGAGCGGTTCCTGCAGGCCCGGGCCGCCTATAACCAGCAGTTGGGGCGCTAGGCCGTACGCGGCATGGCCCTGATCTGGCGGACCAGCCGCATGCCCAGAAGAATGGCGGCCGCACCCAGGCCGGTCGCCTGCCCCCACCAAACGCCGATGCCCCCCCAATCCAGGATGAACCCCAGCACGTAGCTGGTCGGCACGCCCAGCAGCCAATAGCTGACCAGTGCCAGCACCATGGGGATGCGGGTGTCCTTCAGGCCGCGCAAGGCCCCATTGGCCAGGGCCTGCAGGGCGTCGAACAACTGGAAGGCAGCAGCCACGGCAAGATAGCCAATGGCGATCGACAGCACCTGGCGCGCACCGGTATCGTGCAAATCCAGATACAA
This sequence comes from Castellaniella sp., assembly GCF_041675725.1. Taxonomy (GTDB): domain Bacteria; phylum Pseudomonadota; class Gammaproteobacteria; order Burkholderiales; family Burkholderiaceae_B; genus Castellaniella. Next base: position 5,087 of record NZ_JBAYTI010000024.1, read on the forward strand.
GCCGACCAGCCAGGCTGGCAAGAGCAAGAATGCCATGGCCGAGAAGCCGGCAAAGCCCAGCCCGATGAAAATCGCCGACAAGGCCGCACAGGCCACACCATCCCGATCATCCCGCCCCCGAGCCCAACCGGTGCGAATGGTGGACGCGGCTGAAAGACCCAGCGGCACCATGAAGGCCACACCGCTGAGCTGCACAGCGATGCCATGCGCCGCCAGCTCATGGGCGCCCAGCCAGCCCATCATCACGGATGTCGCGGTGAACAGCCCTACTTCGGCCACCAGGGTGATCCCGATCGGCCAGCCCAACCTGAAAATGTCGTTCAGGGCGGGCCGGTCGGGCTGCAGTATCCTGCGGCCCAGCCGGTGCTTGCGCACCGAGCGGTGCCGGGCGGCAAACCAGAACAGAAAAAGCGCCACACACGTGGTGGCCAGCACCGTCGCCCAGGCCGCGCCACGCATGCCCAGGGCCGGGACCAGGCCGGCGACCCCGAACACCAGTGTTACATTCAGTACCAGATTGACCACGGCCCCACCGGCCAGCGCGATCACGACGATGGTGGGCCGCTGCACCCCGCCCAGGAATGAACGCAGCACAATGATGGCAAGCTGGGGAAACATCGACCACTGCAATACCCTCACGTACTCGGCCGCCAGCTGCGAAATCGACGCCTCCTGGCCCAGCGCAAGGAAGATGGGCTCTGCGTTCGACAGCGGCCAGGCCATCAGCACGGTATAGGCCAGGGAAACCCACAGCCCCATGTGCACGAAGCGGGCGATCCCACGGGCATCCTGGCTGCTTGCAGCACCCGCCACCAGAGGCATGACGGCGAAGCCAAAGCCGGTGCCCAATATCCAGACCACGAAGAACAGCTGCCAGCCCAGCACGGACGCGGCCAGTTCGTCTGGCCCGAGCCGCCCCAAGACCAGCGTGTTGGTCATGTTGATGGCCATCTGGGCCAGCTGGGCACTGATCAGGGGCAGGCCCAGTGTAATCGTGGCGAGGATCTCTGCACGCCAGGGCCTTTGCAGGAAAACGGGCAAATACCGCGACATGCGAATCAACAAGCCAGGGAGAAAAATGAACCGACCATTCTGAACAAAGTTCACTGGCTTGGCAAATCCGCCGTTTAGGCCCGTCCTTTCTTTTTATAATCGGAGCAGATTCAGCACACGGAGCACCCCCCATGGCCTGGCACGATGAAGGCAAGGATCCAGACTATCGGTTTTCCCTGGCCAACGAGCGCACGTTCCTGGCATGGATACGCACAGCCCTGGCCATCCTGGCCGTGGCCATCATCCTGAGGCAATTTGCCGGCAGCAGCCAGGCGCCCCAACAGGCCTTTTTCGTGCTCAGCGTGATCCTGGCCGCGGTGTCCGGCATCATCGGCCTGAGCGCTTATTTCCGCTGGCGCAACAACGAGCATGCCATGCGCCTGGACCGCGCCCTGCCCCTGTCCACACTGATTCTCTGGCTGGCCATCACCATCGCCGTCCTGGCCGGTGGCACGGCATTATGGCTGCTGTTCGAATAATGACCCACCCCACGCGTCCGGGCCTGCAGCCCGAACGCACATCCATTGCCTGGCTGCGGACCAGCCTCGCGCTGATCGCCAACGCCCTGCTTTTCCTGCGCTGGGGGGTCAGCCACCCCGAGCATGGCATCGTCCTGCTGACGCTCAGCGTGGTGATCTGCCTGGGGTTCGTGATCGTGCACGTCGTGCGCGAACGCAAGCGGCGACGCCTGCCTGGCCAGCCCTTCATCCTGCCGCGCATGGAAACGTCGATCATCAGCGTGCTGACCGTACTGGCCAGCGTCGTGGTAATCGCCAGCTGAACGCGCCCGGCAGGCGGTGGCTCAGAACAAGGCCCTGAGGCAGCCGGCCAATTCTTCGAACTCTTCGATGGTGTTGTAGCGTTGCGCCGAGACCCTCAGGATGCCGGAGCCGCCCAGGGGCCGAATCGCCGTCTCGATGCGGTACTGGTCGGAAATCAGGGACTGCAGCGCCATGGCGCTCTGCCTGGAGGTTACTGGCCCCTCGGGCAGGGGAACCGCACGGATGCTGAGCGCGTCATCCCCCCACAATCGGGCTGTGTCCACCCCGATGGCCTCGGCGATCACCTGCTGCGCATGGCGAGCCAGCGCATTGTTGTGCGCATGCAAACGGTCTTCACCGAGCTCGTGGATGAAATCCAGTGCGCTGGGTGCGGCGACCCAGGCCGTGAGATCGCTGGTACCGACGCGATCAAAGTTGCGCGGGTAGGGTTCGGTCTCGTTCCATGAAACGACATTGGACCGTATCGGCGTCTCGGCCGGATCGCGCACGTACAGGAGGGCCGTTCCCCGAGGAGCAAAGGCCCATTTGTGGAAATTGCCTACCCAGAAGTCCGGCGCAAGGCCGTCCAGATCGACCGGCAGCATGCCGGGAACATGAGCGCCATCCCACAGCACCCGCACCCCGCGGGCCCGAAATTGTTCCTGCAGCTGACGCACCGGAAACAGCATGCAGGTATTCGCCGACACGTGATCGACGACGGCCAGACGGGTCCGGCTGCCGACGCGGCTGATCAGGCGCTCGACGACATCGTCCGCCGCCGCACCGGGCGGAATGTGGATCTCGCAGACCTGCGCACCCGTGCGGGCGCTGAGCCGTTCCACGGCAAAGCGCACGGCGCCATACAGATGGTCCGTGACCAGGATCTGATCGGCGGCCGTGAGCGGCAAGCTGGCCAGCACCGCCGACACGCCGGCACTGACGTTGTCCACCAGCGCGACACGCTCTGGTCGGGCATGCAGAAAACCGGCCAGACGGGTCCGCGCCTCGACCACCCGGGATTCGAGCATCTGGCTGAACCATTTGTGGGGGTTGCGGTCGACCAGCCGCCGGAGGCGATCCTGTTCGGCGATCACGGAGCACGGCGTGGCGCCATACGCGCCGTGATTCAGATGCTTGACCTGCGGATCCAGCGGCCACAGATGTTTGAAGTCGGTCGGCGCGTCCTTGGCCGGCCCGTCCTGTCGATCTCGGATCATTTCAAATCAGCTCCTTTGGCCCCCACCGCCGTACGAACCGGCCGGCGATGGCATCATATGGCATTGAGAAATTGGCGGGTACGCGGCTCTTTGGGGCTCTGGATGACTTGCGCGGCCGCCCCCTGCTCGACGATCACCCCCTCGTCCATGAATATCACCCGGTCGGCCACGTCCAGTGCGAACTTGATTTCGTGGGTCACGATCATCATGGCGCTCTTTTCCCTGGTGAGATCCTTGATGACGGCCAGTACTTCGCCCACGAGTTCGGGATCCAGTGCAGAAGTCGGCTCGTCGAACAGGATCAGGGCCGGGTTGGCGGCCACCGCGCGGGCAATGGCGACGCGCTGCTGCTGGCCCCCGGAAAGCTCATGGGGGTACGCGTCGGCCCGGTGGCTCAGGCCGACGCGCTCGAGCAAGGCACCGCCTTTTTCGGCCGCCTGCGCATGGGGCACGCCATGCACCACCACCAGGCCTTCGATCACGTTTTCCAGCGCAGTCCGGTTCTTGAACAAATTGAAGTGCTGGAAGACCATGCCGATGTTCTTGCGCTGCCGTGCGATCGCGTTCTCGCTCAGCTGCTTCCAGTACCCGTTGCGCCGTTCGAAGCCCATGCGCTCGCCCTGGACGAAAACACCGCCCGAATCCGGGGGTGTGAGCCAGTTGACGCATTTCAGCAAAGTGCTCTTGCCGCCGCCCGAGGGGCCAATGACGCAGACCACCTCGGATTGGTTGAGCGACAGCGAGACACCGTTCAGAACAGGACGGTCGAATTTTTTATGAACGTCGATGACGTCGAGAATAGCGGTCATGTTCGGCTCTCAGCGCTTGGCCAGTGTCAGTGGGTTCCAGCTGCCGAGCAGCGTCCGGAACAGGCGCCGCCCCCCTCTGGGCCGGCTGTTCGAATGACTGACCCGGTCTTCCACCCAACGCTGGAAGAATGTCGCGATGGTCACCAGGATCAGGTACCAGACCACGGCGGCGAACAACGCCGGGATGATGTCCAGATTGGCTGCGGACAGCCGGTTCGCCGCCTCGGTGATTTCGATGTACGAGATCACCGACACCAACGAGGTTTCCTTGATCATGTTGATCAGCTCGTTGCTCGTCGGCGGGATGATCAATCGCGTCGCCTGCGGCAGCGTGGCGCGCCGCAGTATGGTCCTGTCGTTCATGCCCAAGGCGCGCGCCGCCTCGATCTGGCCCGAGTCGACCCCCAGAATCCCGGCGCGGATGATCTCGGCCATGTAGGCGCTCTCGTTCAGGGTCAGCGCGATCAAGGCGGCGACGAACGGTGTAAGCACGTCGTTGGTGTTCAGGTCGATCAGATAGCCCCCGGAAAATGGGTCGGGGATCTGGATTCTTTGCAGCACGAGCGCCAGGTTGAACCAGATCAGCAGGGACACCAGTACAGGGACGGCGCGCCAGAACCAGACGTAGAGCGAAGCGATGTGGCGATTGACTGCGTTCTTGGACAGCCGCATGACGGCAAGAATCGAGCCGACCACGATCGCCAGCGTCTGGGCCAGCAAGGCCAGCTTGATGGCATTCCAGACGCCCTCGAGCATGAGCGGCGCCATGAAATACTTGGGCACCGAAGCATAGTTGATCTTGGCGCGCCAAAACAACAGCACGACAAAAACCACCAGCAGCAGCACCAGCAGGGCCACGATGGGCCGGGACCAATGAATGATGGGGCGCTCCGGCAGATCCAGGTGGAATCTGTCGTCCGTCGTAGCCGACGCCCGCGCTTCAGGCTCTTTTTTCATGGAGGATACGGCAAAAACGAGTCATCGAGACGGGCGCCATGGCTGCGCCATGCGCAGACCGTGGCGCCCGTGCGGGGCGCGGCCGCCGATTCGGCGGCGGCCTGTGGGGAATCAACGCCCCGGGCCCGGCGGCGTCTGTCCGATGCCGTTGATCGTGGCCGTCTTCAGCGAGACGCCATCGAGCTCCCAGTCTTGCATGATGTCCTGGTAGAGACCGCCATCCATCAAGCTCTGCAACGCGGCCTGGATGGCTTCGCGCGGCGTGTCGTCGGCCTTGCGCACGGCAATGCCATACTGCGCCGCATGAGAGATGGCCGGCACCTGCAGCAACTCGAGGTCGTCGGGTCGCGTCGCCACCGAGTACCCGGCCGAGGGGCCATCGGTGATATGGATGTCCGCACGCCGGGTTACCACGAAGATCTGGGCCTGGGCGATGCTGTTGTCGCCCATGATGCGGATTGGCGCTTGCCCCGCCGCTACGCATTTTTCGGACACCTGCTTGGCAAATGCCTCTTGGGTGCCGCCGATGGTCACGGTGACGGTCTGGCCGCAGAAGTCGTCCGGCCCCTTGAACCCGCGGGGGTTGTCTTTGGGAATCACGAACGCCAGGCCGGCATAGATGTAGTTGATGAAATCCACCTTTTGTTCGCGCTCTTCAGTGTCATTCATCAGGGCCATGATGGCATCGACCCGGCCCGCCTCGAGAGAGGGGATCAAGGCCTGCCACTCGAACGTGGAAATATTGGGCGTCAGCCCCAGCACCTTGGAAATGGCCGCCATCAGCGTGTATTCGTAGCCCAATGGCGTCTTGCCGTCGGGCGCCAGGAAATAGCCTGGCGGGATGCCGATGCGCGAGGCCCAGTCCAGTTGGCCCGAATCCCGGATTTTCGCGGGCAACAGGGCACGCGCGGATTCATCGACCTGGACCTTTGTCCAGAATGGCGTCGTTGACGGCGATGTGCTGCTGCGCGAATTGTTCCGGGTCCATGGCCTGATCGTCATCCGCCGCCACAGCCATCGGGGCATGCATGATCATCAGCGCCATCGACACGCCCGCCACGGCCCCGAGCACGACCTTCGCCAGACCGCTGCCTGCGGCCTGACCGTACCTTCCACGGTGTATTGCATAATTCATAGATTCATATCTCCTTGACCCACCATCGGGCGGGTTATTTTAACGATTCGTGGGTATCTGTCAGCCGGCATGGTCAGCCTGCCGACGGATCGGTTTCACTGCGTCGCTGAACGGCTGCAGTACGCAGGGCCTGCCGCGCCGCGTCGGCGATGCGGGTGGCATCGACGCCGAAGAAGCGGCGCAGGGCGGAACGGGTATCGCTGCGCCCGAAGCCGTCGGTCCCCAGTGTGACGTAGGGCCGTGCGCCGGGCAGGTAAGCACGGATCGACTCGGGAACCAGCCGAACGTAATCGGTGGCGGCGATGATGGGCTCGCCTTTGGCACCCGGGTCGCCCAGCAGCGTCTGAATATGCGGCACCGGCCTGCCGCCATCGGGGTCCGGGCCCGCTTCGAGGCAACGCTGGCCATCGCGCGCCAGTTCGCTCCAGCTGGTGACGCTGAACACGGTACAGCCTACGCCCTCTGTGGCCAGGATCCGGGCGGCTGCACGCACCTCGGTCAGGATCGCCCCCGAACCCATCAGGGTGACGCGGGGCGCCCGAGCGGCAAGCCCTTCTTGGCCGGCCGCACCGCATTCGACGCCAGGCTCGGCCTCTATGTGCTCGAGGCAGTAGGCGCCGCGCAGCACATCCGCCGCGACCCCTTCGGGCAAGGGCGTCTGCGCGTAGTTCTCGTTCATGACCGTGATGTAATAGAACACGTTGGCCTGCGCTTCCAGCATCTCGCGGGCACCGTGGTCGATGATCACGGCCAGCTCGGCCGCAAAGGCCGGGTCATAGGCCTTGCAGTTGGGGTAGGCGCTGGCCCACAGATGGCTGGCACCGTCCTGGTGCTGCAAGCCTTCGCCGGCCAGCGTCGTGCGACCCGACGTCGCGCCAATGAGAAAGCCGCGCGGGTTCTGGTCGGCCGCCGCCCAGATCAGGTCGCCCACCCGCTGGAAACCGAACATCGAGTAATAAATATAGAACGGCAGCATGGCAAAGCCATGATTGCTGTAGCTGGTCGCCGCGGCCGTCCAGCTGGAGATCGCACCGGCCTCGCTGATGCCTTCTTCGAGGATCTGGCCGTCGATGGCTTCGCGGTAGCTGACCAGCGTGCCTTCGTCCTCTGGCTCGTAGCGCTGCCCTACGCTGGAGTAGATACCCACCTGCCGGAACAGGCTCGCCATCCCGAACGTGCGGGCTTCATCGGCCACGATGGGGACGATGCGCGGGCCCAGCACCGGGTCTTTCAGCAGGCCGCCCAGAATCCGGACGAACGCCATGGTGGTGGAGTATTCGCGTGCGGCAGGGCGCTGGGCAAACCCGGCGTATTGCTCGACGGGTGGCACGGCCAACGGCGCACAGCCGGAATGGCGGGCCGGCAGCGGCCCCCCCAGTGCAGCCCGGCGCGCGCGCAAATAGCGCAATTCTGGGCTATCGTCGGCCGGCCGGTAGAACTCGAGGCGCAGCGCCTGCGCGTCGCTGAGGGGCAGGCCGAAACGGTCGCGAAACGCCAGCAGATCGGCCTCTTTCATGCTCTTTTGCGAATGCGTCGTCATGCGCCCCTGGCCGGACGCGCCCATGCCGTACCCTTTTTTGGTGTGCGCCAGAATGACCGTGGGGCGCCCGCGATGTTGCCGCGCGGCGGCATACGCCGCATGGACTTTCAGCGGATCATGGCCGCCGCGCGCGAGCTCGTCGATCTGCGTGTCGCTCAGGCCCTCGGCCAACTGGGCCAGCTGCGGATTCTGGCCGAAGAAACGTTCGCGGTTATAGCGCCCGTCGCGCGCCGCGAAGGTCTGCATCTGGCCGTCGACCGTGTCGGTCAGGGCGCGCGCGAGCACGCCGTGCCGATCGCGCGCAAAGAGCGGGTCCCACGTGCTGCCCCACAACACCTTGATCACGTTCCAGCCAGCCCCCAGGAACAATTTTTCGAGCTCTTCGATGATGCGCGCATTGCCGCGCACCGGCCCGTCCAGCCGCTGAAGATTGCAATTCACCACCCAGACGAGATTGTCGAGCTGCTCGCGTGCGGCCAGGCCCAGCGCAGCCGTGGACTCAGGCTCGTCCATTTCGCCATCGCCGAACATGCCCCAGACCGTGCGCCCGGCGCAGTCGAGCAACCCGCGGTGGGTCAGGTAGCGCATGAAGCGGGCCTGGTAGATCGAATGCAGGGGGCCAATCCCCATGGATCCTGTGGAAAATTGCCAGAAATCGGGCATCAGGTGGGGATGCGGGTAGCTGGAAAGGCCGCGGGCGCCCTGGGTCGGGCCGGTGAGTTCCTGCCGAAAGTGCAGCAGATCGGCTTCGGTGAGCCGACCCTCGAGGAACGCCCTGGCATAGGCGCCGGGGGCGCTATGTGGCTGCAAAAAGAGCAGGTCCCCGTCTTGTTGGGCGCTGCGGGCCCTGAAGAAATGATTGAAGCCCACCTCGAACAGATCTGCGGCACTGGCGTAGCTGGCAATATGCCCACCCAGACCGCCATAGGCTTCGTTGGCGCGCACCACCATCGCCAGCGCGTTCCAGCGAATCATGCCCGCCAGGCGCTTTTCAAGATCAAGATCACCCGGATAGGGCGCTTGTGCCTCGGGCGGGATGGTATTGACGTTTGGCGTACCCAGCGGCGGCTGCCAGCCCAGCCGGCGCTGCCAGGCCAGCTCGCACAGCGCATCCAGCATGAAAGCAGCGCGCGCCGACCCCCCATGCGCCAGCAGGGCATCGAAGGATTCCAGCCATTCGGCGGTTTCCTGCGGATCGTCGTCTTGATGTCTGGCCGGATGGGATTCCAGCAAAGTGTAGGGTGTCGGATTCATATCCTTGGATGGGCGAAACAGCGGATTCAGCGGTTTCCATTATGAACCAGCGATCGTGAAATTTGATATCGACCTGCGGTATCATGGCCCCTCCAAACAGCATGAAATTTTGCAAAACCATTATTTTTCAGCACATGAAACTGGATACGATCGACTTGCGCATATTGCACGAGTTGCAGCGCGACGGCTCGCTGAGCAACGTCGAGTTGGCCCGCCGGGTCCACCTGTCGCCTTCGCCCTGCCTGACCCGGGTCAAGGCACTGCAGGCCAACGGCGTCATCGTGCGCTACGTCGCCCTCGCGGATGCAGCGGCGCTGGGCCTGGGCCTGAATGTATTTATTTCGATCAGCCTGAAATCCCAGAACAAGCAGTCACTGGCCGAATTCGAACAGCGTATTGCCGAGCACGACGAGGTCATGGAATGCTATCTGATGACGGGGGATTCGGATTATCTGATCCGGGTGGCCGTACCGAACATCCCCGCACTCGAGCGGTTCATCCTCGAGCAGCTCACCCCCATCCCGGGGATCGAGCAGATCCGCTCGAGCTTTGCACTCAAGCAGGTCCTGTACAAGACGGCGCTGCCGCTGGGCCCCACGTGACACCCCGATGGATCCGAACCCCGCCGTAGCCGCTCATGTGGCCCCAGATTGCCGATAGGCATGATACAGGCGCTTGTTGCGATACATTTCGAGGTCGGCCAGGTGCAGGGCTTTTTCCAGGACCTCATGGGTGTCGGCAGAGGCCACGCCCACCGACACGCTCAGCGGTACCCCCCCATAGAACTGGTTGTTCAGTTCGAGCAGCCGATGGATGTCGTCGACCACGGCCAGGGCGCCCGCCCGATCCACGCCGGGCAACAGCACCATGAACTCGTCGCCCCCGATGCGCGATACCGAAGCGGGCGGGTCGACCGCCTTGGACAGGACTTCGCCCATGCGGCGCAACAAGCCGTCGCCCACCGCATGCCCCCCCAGGTCATTCGACTCTTTCAGATTGTTCAGGTCCAGTGAAATGCAGGAGATCGGCTTGACACGCTTGCGCAACAAGCGATCGATCTCGTCGGTATAGAACATGCGGTTCTTGAGCTTGGTAAGTACGTCGTGCTGGCCCAGGTACTCGAGATAGGCTTCGGCCTTCTTGCGCGCCGTGATGTCGGTGAGTGCGACGAGCACCATGCTCCAGCTGTCTTCGTGGCCATCGAAGACCGACAGCTGCATGTGGATGTACAGGATGTCGCCATTCAAGTTGCGGTTTTGGACTTCGCGTTGCTGGTAGAGACGCCCGTGCCAGAGATCATTGAGCTGTTCGGCGAAGGACTCGTGCATCTCGTCGTGGAAGACGTCTGACAGGCGCCCCAACAGCTCTGGCTGGCTGCGCGCCCGGAACATCTTCAAGGTGTAGTCATTGACGTCCAGGACGCGGATTTCAGCCTGGCAACGCCGCACGAATTCGGGATGCACGTCGAGAAACGTACGGAAATCGCTGATGCCCTGCGCCCGGACTTCGTCTAGCAGCACCTTGATCTGGCTGAAGTCCTCTACCCATAGCGACACCGGCGCCTGGCTGAACAGCTCGCGTGCAAAGCGTTCGTTGGCCTGCGCCAGGCGGCGCGCATCCTGCAGCTCGGTGACGTCTTCGACCATGACCAGCACCTGGTCCCAGGGCCGTTCGCGGTCGGGCAGCACCACCCCCTTGAGCGAAATGTCCAGGCGCCCGCCATCGAGCGTGTAGTTGACGCTGACGCTGTGAAAAGCGCCGATGCCCTGCCACAGCTGGACGAGCTCGGCCGCGAACCCTGCCATGGTGTCGTCGCGGACCACCTCGCCCAGGCGCGCCATGAGCTCTTCGCTGGATTGGGCGCCATACAGGGCAAGGGTCTGGCGATTGACCCGCACGATCCGCATGGAGGCCGCACAGGCGGTGAGCCGGCTGTCGTCTTCGGCCAGCCAGGCGGCAAGATCCTGGACGCCATCCTGGCGCCATTGCTCGAACAAGACATACAACGCACTGTAGTCTTCGAGCCACAGAGACATGGGCATGACATCGAACAGATGATTCAGCTCTAACCCCCGGAGTTCGCCATTGGCGTGAGAGAAAAGTGCGCTCGCCATCAACGTGACCCTGCTATTTGTTGCCGTACCGTGACGATAGCACGCCATGCCGTGGGACTGGCGGCCTGACGGCGCCAGAGGTGAGCCCGCCTGACCAGCCCCCCGCCACGACCGGCTCACCAACGGGTGGCGATGTACTTGGTCTCCATGAATTCGAGGATCCCGTGCTGCGCGCCCTCGCGACCCAGCCCGCTTTGCTTGACGCCCCCAAACGGCGCGGCCGGATCGGATACCAACCCACGGTTCAGGGCCACCATGCCGGCCTCGAGCGCCGTGGACACCCGCATCCCGCGGCCGGTGTCCCCCGTATAGAGATAGGCGATCAGGCCATACTCGGTGTCATTGGCCATGCGAACCGCCTCTTCTTCGGTATCGAAGACGTAAATCGGCGCCACCGGCCCGAAGATTTCTTCACGGAACATTTTTGCGTCGACCGGCACCTGGTCCAGCACGGTCGGCGGATAGTAGTAGCCTGGCCCGGCTGGGCGCTCGCCGCCACAGCGCACCCGCGCACCGCGAGCCTTGGCGTCATCGACCAGTTCGGAGACTTTGTTCAGGGCCGGCGCATCCAGCAGGGGGCCACAATCGGTCTGATCCTCGATGCCGGGGCCCAACTTCAGGGCCGACATGGCCTGCGTCAGGCGCTCGGTAAAAGCGTCGGCCACCGACCGCTGGACCAGGAAGCGGTTGGCCGCCGTACAGGCTTCGCCGCCGTTGCGCATCTTGGCGATCAGGGCCCCCTCGACCGCCTGGTCGATGTCGGCGTCTTCGAACACCAGGAACGGGGCATTGCCGCCCAATTCCATGGAGCTGTGGATGACCTGCCCGGCCGCCTTGCGCAGCAGCACCCGCCCGACCTCGGTGGAGCCGGTGAACGAAAGCTTGCGTACGCGGGGATCGTCCAGCATGGCATCGACGACCTCGGCCGTGGTCGACGACGTGACCACGTTGACGACGCCGTCTGGCACCCCGGCCTCGGCCAGGATCCTGGCCACGGCATAGGCGGTCAGGGGAGTGGCCGTGGCCGGCTTGAGGATGCAGGTGCAGCCTGCGGCCAGGGCCGGCGCAATCTTGCGGGTGGCCATGGCCGCCGGAAAATTCCAGGGCGTGATCAGCAGAGACACGCCGATCGGCTGATATTGCACGAGAATCTGATTGTTGCCCGAAGGCGCCGTGCCCAGATCACCGCGCACGCGCACCCCTTCTTCGGAAAACCAGCGAAAGAATTCGGCCGCATAGGCCACCTCGCCCCGCGCATCCTTGATCGCCTTGCCGTTTTCGAGTGCAATCAGCCGGGCCAGCGCCTCGGCATCGCGCATCATGAGTTCGAAGCACTTGCGCAGGATTTCGCAACGCTGGCGCGGCGCCGTGGCCGCCCAGGCAGCGGCCGCCGAATCTGCGGCATCGACTGCCGCCATGGCATCGGCGGCGCTGGCATCGGCCACCGACCCCATCGCGGCGCCCGTGGCCGGATCGATGACGTCGATCCGGCCGGTACGGCTCGCCCGACGCCATTGCCCGCCCACCCACAGTTCGGGATGAGTCTGCGGGTCATGAGTAATCGACATGTGTATTCTCCAGTAAAAGCGTGCCCGAGCCATCCATGCAGGGCCCGAAAACAGGGTTGCGCGGCCAGACCGCGGGGCCGTCATGATGCTGCATCCGTTATTTTGCACTGTCCCGCTTTCCTTTGCAGGGCGGTGGCACGGCGCTGGCGCAAAGGCCACGTGCACAGCCGGCGTGCGCGGAGCGATAATGGCAGCTTGCGCGCGCCACCGGGCATGCGCCCTTTTACATTCAATCCATCCAACATGATCATGGCATCCGCACCCCATACCCCAGCCAGCGCGCGCACGTCCACCGAACTGCAGTCGGTACTCTGGTTTGACCCAGCCAAAATCCTCATTGACGGGCAATGGCGCCCATGCGCTTCGGGCCACGTCCTGCCGGTCGAAAACCCCTCGACAGGCCAGGTCATGGGCCAGATCGCCCGCGGCGATGCCGCCGACATCGACGCGGCGATCGACGCCGCGCGCCACGCGTTCGAAGGCCCCTGGGGCCGCACCCCGGCCGCCGAGCGCGGGCGCATCCTGATGGAGATGTCCAAACTGGTGCAGCAACGCGCAGAAGCCCTGGCCATGATCGAGGCGCTCGACGTCGGCAAGCCGCTGCACCAGTCGCTGAATGACGCCAGGGCATTGGCCCGTTACCTGGAATTCTACGCGGGGGCGGCCGACAAGCTCATGGGCACCACCATTCCGTACCAACATGGGTTCACCGTCTATACCCTGCGCGAGCCGCACGGGGTGGCGGGCATCATCATCCCATGGAACTATCCGATGCAAATCCTGGGGCGCGGCGTGGCGGCCGCCCTGGCGGCGGGCAACACCTGCGTGGTCAAGCCAGCCGAAGACGCGTCCGTATCCACCCTGGCCGTTGCCGCAATCGCACAAGAGGCCGGTCTGCCGGCCGGCGTACTGAATGTGGTCACCGGGTTGGGCGCCGAGGCGGGGGCAGCGCTTTCCGAGCACCCGGGCCTGGACCACCTGTCCTTCACGGGGTCCGTGGCCACCGGCCAGCGCATTCAGGCCGCGGCGGGGCGCAACGTGGTCCCCGTCACGCTCGAACTGGGTGGCAAATCACCCCACATCGTGTTCGACGACTGCGACCTCGACGATGCCATGCCGACACTGGTGGGCGCCTGCATGCAGAATGCCGGCCAGACCTGCTCGGCCGCGTCGCGGGTGCTGGTCCAGCGGGGCCTGTACGATGAGGTCAAGCACCGCATGGCGGACATGTATCGTGGGCTGGTGGCCGGCCCGGCCATCGATGGCCATGACCTGGGCCCCCTCATCTCGGCCAGACAAAAGGCGCTGGTCGGCCGCTACATCGAATGGGGCAAGGCCGAACTCAACCTGGCCGCAGAGGGCAGCATCCGGCCCGACGCCAGCCCGGACGGTCATTTCGTGCGCGCCACGCTGTTTTCCGAAGTGCCCCCCGACCACCGGCTCGCCCAGGAGGAAATCTTCGGCCCGGTGCAGGTGCTTATCCCGTTCGAAGACGAGGCCGATGCCTTGCGCATTGCCAACGGCACGGTGTATGGCCTGATCGCCGGGGTCTGGACCCGCGATGGCGGGCGTCAGATGCGCATGGCGCGGCAGTTGAACGTCGGCCAGGTCTATCTGAACAACTACGGGGCGGGTGGCGGCGTCGAGCTGCCCTTTGGCGGGGTGGGCCAGTCGGGCCATGGCCGCGAAAAAGGCTTCGAGGCCTTGTATGGGTTTACGCGGATCAAGACCGTGACCGCCCGCCACGGCTAGGGTGCGCCCCCGCCTGGGCACGCCCCCGCATCATGCCATCAGGTCGGCCAGCGACGTCATGTTGTCCAGCCACAGGTCTGGCTGGTAGGGGGTTGCGCCAAACGGCCGCTGGCGCCGGTCGATGAACGCCGAGTGCATGCCGGCCGCCTTGGCGCCCAGGCAATCAAACGCGTGGTTGGCGACGAACAAGACTTCGTCCATTGCCACGCCCATGATGTCGGCGGCCTTGGTGTAAGTGGCCACATGGGGTTTGAAGCTGTTGGCCTCGGCCACGGAAATGATCCGGTCGAACGGAATGCCGTGATGGGGTTTCGCATTTTCAAGCATGTCGGGATCCCCATTGGACAGGACGACGAGCGGGTACCGGGCCTGTAGCCGGGCCAAGGCCTCGGGCACCTCGGGAAAGCATTTCAGGCGTTCGATGCAGCCCACCAGGTAGCGGACCTCGTCCTGGGTGTACGGGATGCCGGCACGATCCATGGTGTAGGCGACGGCCCGCTCACCGATTTCCCGGTAAGAAGTGTGCTGCTTGTGCAGCAGGGCGTCGATCATGGAATTTTCGAAATGGGTTCGACGCCACCAGGTGACGAACGAACCCGGCTTGCCGGCCCAGCCCTTTTCCTTCAGGAAGGGGGCGGCCACGTCGGTCAGGCCCTGCTGCATGTCCACCACCGTCCCGTATTGGTCGAACATCACGACTTTGATCTTTGACTTCAAGCGCTCGGCCGTGGCCCTGAGGGATTCTGGCGTGACCATGCAATGGCTCCATCCGAAAGTAAGGTAAAAAATGAATGAATCGGCCCCCGGCCCCCTGCGGGCTAGTTGAGACGCATCACGAACGGGTTGCCGGGCGGCTGGGCGGAGTTGTTGATCCAGACGGTCTTGGGCTGCAGGTAGGCTTTGATCATCTCTTGTCCGTTCTCGCGGCCCAGGCCACTATCCTTGTACCCGCCAAACGGCGCCATGAAATTCACGGCGCGGTACGTGTTGATCCACACGGTACCCGCCTGCAAAGCCTTGGACATGCGGAACGCACGGGGCATGTTCTGGGTCCAGACACCGGCCGCCAACCCATAGCGCGAGCCATTGGCGATCTGTACCGCCTCGGCTTCGTCTTCGAAGGGAATCACGGCCAGCACCGGCCCGAAAATCTCGCGCTGCGCCAGCACAGAGGTATTGTCGACGGCGGTGAAGATGGTGGGCTCGACGAATAGGCCGCCACTGGGGTGTTCGAGCGCCTGGCCCCCCCAGAAGACGTTGGCCCCTTCGTCGCGCGCTTCGTTGATGCAGGTCAGGATTTTGTCGTACTGGGGGCGATTGGCGATCGGACCGATCTGGGTTTCGGGATCGAACGGATCGCCGATGCGCACGCCCTGCATCATGGTGCGCAGCTTTTCGAGGAACGCGTCATGCACGGAGCGCTGCAACAGTAGCCGCGAGCCTGCGATGCAGGTTTGCCCCGCCGCTGCAAAAATGCCCGAGGCAACCCCCGCGAGCGCGGCATCCAGGTCGGCATCCTCGAAGACGATGTTGGGCGACTTGCCGCCCAGTTCGAGCGTCACTTGCTTGAGCATGCCGGCGGCCGCCTGGTTGATCGCCTTGCCCGCGCCGTCCGACCCGGTGAAGGCGATCTTGGCCACGTCCGGATGAGCCACCAGCGCGGCGCCGGTCTCCTGGCCCGTGCCGCAGATCACGTTGACCACCCCGGGCGGAAAACCAGCCTGCTCGAAGAGTTCGGCAAAAGCCAGGGTGGACGTGCTGGTGAACTCGGAGGGCTTGACCACGAACGTGTTGCCGGCGGCAAGACCCGGCGCGATCTTCCAGGTGAGCAGCAGCAGTGGCGAGTTCCAGGCCGTAATGGCGGCCACCACCCCCAGGGGTTCCCAGCGGGTGTAGACGAACTGATCGGCCTTGTCGATCGGCAGCACCGACCCTTCGACCTTGTCGGCCAGGCCGGCATAGTAATAGAACCACTGTGGGATCGTGCGCAATTGCAGCAGCATTTCGTTCAGCAACTTGCCGTTGTCGCGCACTTCGAGTTCAGCCAAGCGCTGGGCATTTTCGGTGATCAAGTCGCCCAGGCGGCGCAGCAGGGCCCCCCGCGCCGTGGCCGACAGGCCGGCCCAGGCGGGTGACTCGAATGCCTGCCGCGCGGCCGCCACCGCCTTGTCGACATCGGCCGGCCCGCTGGCCGGGATTTCGCACCAGTTTTCGTTCTTGTATGGATCCAGGCTGGGCATCCACCGGCCCGACTCTGGGGGTGTCGATACGCCGCCGATCAAATTGTTGAATCGTTGCATGTGTCATCTCCATTCACAGACGGATTCAGGATACTCTTTTCTGCGTCTCTGGTGCCAACCCGCCTTTGCGGCAGACCCGCCGCGCGCACCACGGGCGATGCGCCCACTCGGGACTCCGTTATGATAAGCAGGATACGCAGACCCGGCCACCGGTCTTGACCCGGTGCGCGGCAAGCATGCCGAGCCCGCCGAACCCTGCCTCATTTTGGGACCACCACGGCACACTATGCAAATCGACCTCAATTCGGATCTGGGAGAAGCCTACGGCCCGTGGGTGATGGGGGATGACGCCGCCATGCTCGACGTGGTCAGCTCGGCCAACGTCGCCTGCGGCGGGCACGCGGGCGACCCGGAAACCATGTTTCTGACCCTGCAGCGCGCGGTGCAGCGCGGTGTCGTGGTGGGCGCGCACCCCGGCTACCCGGACCGCGAAGGCTTTGGCCGCCGGCCCATGGCTTTGTCGCCTGGGGAAATCACGCGCCTCGTCGCATCCCAAGTCGGGGCACTGCAGGGCATCGCAGCGCTGGCCGGCACGGCCGTGCGCTACGTCAAACCGCACGGGGCGCTGAGCAATCTGGCGGCGGCCGACGCCAACGTCGCACAGGCCATCGTCACAGCCGTCAAGGCACTGCCCGGCGCGCTCGCCATTCTCGCCATCTCCGGAACAGCGCTCGAACACGCAGGGCGATCCGCTGGCCTGCCGGTGTATGCCGAGGTCTTCGCCGACCGCGCCTATCTGCCAGACGGTCAGCTGGTGCCGCGCACCCGCGCAGGCGCCGTCCTGCACGATGCGGATGCGGCAGCCCAACGGCTCATCCAGTTTCTCGACACGGGTTACATGCCGACCCTGGACGGCTCATCCGTCCGCTTGGCCGTCGACTCGGTCTGCGTACACGGGGACACGAAAGGCGCGGTGGCCATGGCCAGATCGATTCGTGAGCGGCTGCGGGCCGCGGGCATTTCGGTCGCGCCATTTCTGGCCAGCCACAACGGATACAGATCGGCCACAGCGGATAAAGGGCGGATCGCATAGCGCCAATCGCGTCATTCAGACCGCCGGCGCCTGATGACCGGCCGCACCAGCCAGGCGGCCATGGCCGGCCCCAGAGCGAGCACCCACATCAACGCCAGCGCGGCATGCCGGGTACCATCGAGCCCGCCCGGTTCGGTGAACCCGGCGGCGTTGGTCACCATGCCGCCAATCGCCGCCCCGAACGCCAGGGCATATAGCTGAACCGTGATGATGGCGGCCGAAGCGATGTTTTCCTGCCCCTTGGGCGAATCATGGAACAGTTGGGTCAACAAGTGGGGCCAGATCACGCCAATGCCCAGGCCCACCCCAAACAGGAGCACACCGATACCGGCCGATACCAGCTGCAGTTCGGCCGGCCGATACAACGGCAGCACCAATGCGAGCCCAAGCAGCGAGAACGTCGTCAGCACAGGACCGACCTGCATCAGCCAATTCGTGGTGGGCCGCGCCCGACTCGAGCTGATGATCGATCCGGTGGACCAGCCCGCGGACATCAGAACCATGAAGTAGCCTGCGAGCAAGGGTGAAAACCCCTGGATGATCTGCAGAAAATAAGGGATGAAGATCTCGGCGGTCATCACCAGGCTCAGCAGCGCCAGGCAGGCATACAGGCTGCCCAGGTGGCCGCCCAGGCGATAGCCGCCGGCCGGCATCAGGGGCGTGGCCGACCGGCGGTCGATGCGTGCGATATGGACGGTGATCAGCACGCCGGCCAGCACCCCCGACAGGCTCCATGCCAAGTGATCGGCCAGGCTGGCCACCGATACCAGCAGCACGGCCGCGACCATCCAGAGCAACTGGTGGATTGGCACACCCACGCGCTCTTGGCTGCGCCCCGCGTCGCGACGGTCTATCTGCGTGACCACCAGCGCGGCCAAGCCGGCGCTGACCAGAATCACCGACCAGAAGGCCCAGCGCCATGCGCCGGCTTCGGCGAAGATGCCCCCGACTGCCGGCCCGATGAACGTCGCCACGCCCCACATGCTGGACAGCAAAGCCATGGCCCGCGGCCACAGCCGCTCTGGGAACAAAATGCGCGTGCTCGAATAGCTCAGGCCCAGGAGCATCCCGCCGCCAAAACCCTGCAAGCTACGGCCGAAGATCATCCAGCCCATGAAGGGCGCCGTGGCGCACACTGCCGTGGCCGCGGAGAACAGCACGATGGCCCCCAGAAACGAGCGCCGCAGCCCGACGTCGCTGATCGCCTTGGGCGTCACCGCCGAGCCGACGATGGACGCCACGACGAACAGCGTCATGTTCCATGCGTAGTATTCCAGGCCGCCGATGTCTGCCACCACAGAGGGCAGCACGGTTGCCACAATGTAGACATTGACTGCATGCAGCGCGACCCCGCCCGCCAGAGCCAGAGAGCGCAGGCCATTGCGACCCGATAGCAGCTCGGACCATGAACCAGATGATTGCTGAGACACTGCACAACCGAAAGACGCGTAAGACAGCGTGCAATATAGCACTTCGGATCGCGCCCGGCGGGCAGGATCCCGGCCCGCTAACGGGACAAGTGCATGCGATAGTTGAATCGATCGCTGCGGTGAATATTGTCGGCCACCTCGAGCAGCCGCCCGCTGCCGTCGAAATAACGGCGGATGATGCGCAGCCCGGCATGACAGCCATCGAGGCCCAGGAGCGCGGCGTCGCCCTGGTTGAAAATCACGCCTTGCAGCTCCTGCTCCACCCGCTTGATCCGCACCCCATATTCTTTTTCGAGCAGCGAATAGACCGCCGTCTTGCGTTTGCGCAGTCTTTTCTCGATGCCGCTCAGCCGTGGGTTGACGTACAGGTGCGTCACGCAAAAGGGCGAGGATGTTTCCGTGTCACTGCGCAGCCCGGTCGCGCATATCCAGGATTCGTCGGTAGGCAGGCCCAGCTCGAGCGCGAGGTCTGTGTCCACGTATTCCTGCCTGATGTTGGAAAGCACCAAATCCGTGTGCTGTGCGTACTGGAACAGGTCTTTGATGGACGACAGATTGACGGTATAGCGGCTTTCGTCTGGTGTTGCGATGACGATCGTGCCCACCCGGGGCCGGCGAACGACGAGACCGCGATCGACCAGTACCCGGATCGCTTCACGGACCGTAAACCGGCTGAGGCTCAACTGCTTGCAGATTTCCATCTCGGTGGGCAATTGCGAACCGATCGGAAAACGCCCGTCGGCGATGGCCGCCGTCAGTTGCCGCGCCACCTGCTGGTAGCGCGGCTGAGCGTTGTCGGATATTTCCATGCCCGTGCCACCATCCCCAAAGCCGCCGTCCAGCCCCTGGTTTTCTTCTGGCGTTAGATTCGACGTCGAGCTTTCAGCCAGCCGCACAACCATGCCTGCAATCTCCTAACGATACACTCTGCTTTTCAAGGTATCACATCGTGCATGATCGGGCGGCACCAGGATGCATGCGGAAAACGATTTACTTGGCTTTAGCCTGGAGATTCAGCATTTTCCCGACGGTTTCGTTCCATGATTCAGCACAGGCTTCCCCGCAGCGCTGCGCCCACTTGGGCAAAACCACCTCGAGCAGCACCTCGCGCTTCAGTTTGAGGTCTTCGTCGGTTACCGGCACGAGTTTCATATCGGCCGCCGGCCCTTCCGAACAGGCGCCACCCGTATTGCACTGGATGCCAAGCTCGTCTTCACGAATGTTCTGCTCGTCGATCGCCTTTTCGAGACGATGCACCTGCTCCATCAGGATGGTCTGCTCGGCGGGCGACAATTTGTTCCAGGCATGGATGTTCATGCCCTGGATCGAGCTGGCCCAGCTGATGGGCAGGGTATAAAGGTATTTCGCCGGTTGAAACCACTTGGCCTTGTAGCCACCCAGCGTTCCGGTAATGGCACAATCGAGCACACCGGTTGCCAGCGCCTGCTGAACCTCGGCAAACGGCATCGGGATGCCTGTTGCACCGAAAAACCCGATGAAATCCGCCTGAGACGTACCGCCCACGCGGATTTTCCGCCCTTTCAGGTCGGCCAGCCCTTTGAGTTCATCTCTGCAATAAAGAACCTGACGCTGGTACGAGGTCAGCGCCAGAACCTTGACCTGGTTGTCTTTGGCGTAATAGGCCTCGAGTACGGGCCGGAACGCATTGGTTACTTCACGCAGCTCTTCGATCGAAGAGGTCAGCCCTGGAAGGTCCGTTCCTTCGTGAATCGGCGCATCCCCCGCCAGAAATCCCATTACGGTATTGCCTACATCGTAGGTGCCCAGCCGCAAAAGCCGGAATACTTCCTGGCCCGTCAGGCCCATTTCGTTCCATGGGCGAACCGTGGCAGTGACCGCACCGTTCGTGGCTTCGGGGATCCATTTGTTCCAAAAGGGCGCTTCCAGCTCATTGTATTGGGTCGTGATCCCGAGATTGCCCACGGCAGCCAGTTCCACCTTTGGCATGTCCTCGGCAGCGCCGGCCACCGATATCAGCGAAAGGCTCGCGATGGTGACGCCAAGCAGCGTACGTAGGGTCTTTTTCATTTCAATGTCTCCTAATGGGTATAGGTATGCGAGAGGCTATTCAGGACGGCATTCAGCCCGTATTGAACAGCCTGGGAAGCAGTAGAGCCAGATCCGGAAAGAGAATCAGCAAAGCAATCATGAAGAACATCATGAACAAAAACGGCAAGGAACCGATCATTACGTCTCTGAAGGGGCCTTCGCCACGAATCGTCTGGACGACGAACAGGTTCATGCCGATGGGCGCGGTGATCAGCGCTGCCTCGATGAGAATGACGAACACGACACCGAACCACACGGGATCGTAGCCAAGGCTCTTGATGACAGGCACCACCAGGGGCGTGGTCGCGATCATGAGCGTAATCGTCTCAATAAAGCAGCCTAAAACCAGATAGAGGCAGATAATGGCAAACAATACGCCCAGCGGCGGCCATTGAAGCGACGTGACCGCCCCGACGATGCGGTTCGTCAGCCCCAGCGTCGACAGCACGAAATTCAGGAACAACGCGGCCACCACGATCAGGATGATCATGGACGTGGTACGCACGGTGGCCTCGAAGGTGCGCAGCAAGACCTGTACCGACAAGCGGCCCCGAACGTAAGTAAACAGCAGCGTGGCGATCACCCCGAGCGACGCGGCCTCGGTGGGCGTGGCCAGGCCCGCGTAAATAGAGCCGACGACGAGCAGGAAAAGAATGGTGGGCGGGCCAAGGTGCACCAGGCTGCGCAAGCGTTCTGGCCAGCTGTATTTTCTTGCGGGTGCGCCGCCAAAGGCGGGCCTGATGATGCAGATGAGGGCGATGATGGCAGAAAACGCCACGGCCAGCAGAACCCCCGGTATGAACGACGCGAGATAGAGCGCCGATACCGACGTATCGGACAGGCTGCCATAAAGAATCATGTTGATGCTGGGTGGAATCAGGATCCCCAGGGTGCCGCCTGCCGCAATCGAACCCAGGAACAACGCGGGGTTGTACCCATGTTTCTTCATGTTCGGGATCGAGACCGTCCCGATCGTTGCCGCCGTCGCCAGGCTTGAACCGGATGTGGCGGCAAACACGGCCGAAGCGGCCACATTGGTGTGCATCAACCCGCCCGGGATCCGCCCGACCCAGGCATCCAGGCACTCGTACATCTTTTCCGTCAGGCCGGAACGCAGCAGCAGTTCACCCATCATGATGAAAAGCGGAACCGCAAGCAGCAAAAAGTTGGTGCTCGAGCTCCAGGTCAGCTCGCCCAGCGCCCGAAAGACCGGAAATGGGCTGTACAAGTCGGCCAGCGTAGTGCCCAACAGGCCCAGCACCACCGCAACATGCAGGCTTGCAGCAATCAGGACCAGCAGCAGGGCGAGAGCGACAAATAGCATGGATGTTCTCAGCTTCCGGGTAAGGAGGATCCGCCTTCCCGCCCGTCGGAATCTTCCTGGGCGACGTCGGCCAGCGGAATGTCGGATTGATCAAGCTCGTCTTGCAGTGCCAGCACCCCGATCTCGCTGGCCAGAAGCCGGTATTGCCCGCGGATGAGGTGCCTGATGGACCGGACGGTGAGCCAGACGGCCGTAAAGGCGAACCAGATGATCCCAAGAAGCCAGATCCCCTGCGGAAGCGCAAGGGGCACCGCCAATGTCGTATTGGAGTGCGAATTGATGCTCCATGAATACCAGACCGTCTGGAAAGAGAACCAGGCCAGGGCAATGGCGGTGACCGCCATCGTCGAGATCGCCAACAGATCGAGCACGGCCCGCAGGCGGGGCTTCAGGAGGACGTAAATGACCTCGATGCGGATATGGGTACGCGAAATCAGGGTATACGCCAGCCCAAGCGTCACGGCGGCCGCAAAAGCATAGCTGCTCAGCTCGAAACTCTGCAGGAACGTCAGGCTCACGAGGCCCCGGGTGATCACATCGATGGAGACGATGAGCGCTGACGCGAGAAGCAGCAGGCCGGCCAACCACGCCAACACCCTGCTGACCGCAATGACGAAGGAGCTGGTGTTTGAACTCATTGGGCGTTTCCTGATTCGTCCAGTGTGGATGCTGCAGATTTCCAGAGCTCGATGCCGGCTCTTCGAAGATGGCTTTAGTTCGGTACCCGGGTGCGCCACTCTGAATAGCGCTCGGAATCGCCGCGCGCAGCCGCCAGCAGTTCTTCCTGAAGCCCGCACGTCACCGACCCCGGACGGCCGTCGCCGATGGTCACACGATCCACGCTGACGACCGGCACCACTTCTTCTGCTGTGCCGCACAGGAATACTTCCTCGGCCAGCAGCAATTCGGTCCGATCCACCTCTCGCTCCTCGACCCGGAGCCCCAGCCGGTCTCGTGCCAGTTCGATCAGGGTCTGGCGCGTGATGGATTCGAGCAGATCGGCGGTGACGGGCGGGGTCACCAGCGCGCCATGGCGCACCAGCATGACCGCCGAACCCGCGCCCTCGGATACTTTGCCGCGATCGTTCAGGATCAGCGGATAGTCATACCCCGATTCAATCGATTCGATATGCGCGAGCCGGCTGTTCTGATAGTTGCCCGCGCACTTGATGCGCGGCGGAACCGACTGGTCGGATATGCGCCGCCAGGATGAGATGTTGCAATGGATGCCCTTTTCGAATCCGCGCCGACGGCCCATGGGCACGGCGGCAACAGCCATCTGCAACGGGCCGCGCGCGTAATAGAATTCGTCGCTGTCCAGAAAGACCATCTGCCGGAGATGGACGTCTTGTGTCGGGGCCAGCACCTTCAGATAATCAACCACGGCCTGGCTGATCTGCTCTTGAGTATAGGCGGCCTCAAACCGCATGAGCTTGATGGATTCCAGCAACCTGACGGCGTGCTCATCCAACCGGAACAGATTGAGTGCCTTGGTTTTGTCGTCCCAATAGGCACGAATGCCTTCGAATACCATCGCGCCATATCGGAACGATGTATTCAGCAATGGCACGGACGCCTGTTCATACGGAACGACGTCACCGTTCAGGTACACCATTTTCACGTTCATCATGAATTTCCTTGTATACGATTCATTCTGGCCGCCCATGCGACCCTGGTTACACGACCGCGTCCTGTTCGTAGTGCCGGTCACTCAGGAACATATGCCCCGGCGCATGCGTGATCATCCAGTCGGTTTTCGAGGCCATCGCGACTTCCTGGGGGGTGACGCCGCAGGCCCAGAACACCGGTACATCGGTGGGTTGCATTACCAAAGGCGTGCCATATTTCGGCTTGGACAGGTCGGTCACCCCGACTTTTTCGGGGTACCCGACCTGGATCGGCGTGCCATGGGCCGAGGGGAACCGGCCGGACAACTGGACTGCCTTGACCACCAGATGATCGGGTATGGGACGCATCGTTGCCACGATGGGCCCATGAAATGGCCCGACCGGCAAACATTGCACATTCGTCTCGAATACGGGTGGCACCATGCCTTGCTCGAGGAAGCTCAGGGGCATCCGGGCATTTCGCAATGCGTTGTCGAAGGTTGCACTGCAACCCAGGAGAAAGGCTACGAGATCATCCCGCCAATAAGACCGGATGTCGGTGGGCTCATCGACCAGTTCACCCTGCCGAAATACCCGATAGCGTGGGACATCCGTGCGCAGATCCGCCCCGGGCGCCAGCAATTCCGGCGTGGGCGAACCCGGCAGGGTCACGTCCAGCAGCGGACAGGGTTTGGGGTTTCGTTGGCAAAAGACCAGGAAATCAAAGGCGACGTCCTTTGGCAGGATCACCAGGTTGGCCTGGACATAGCCATCCGCAACGCCCATGGTATCGCTGGTATAGGCACCTTCGCGAATGTGCTGTCTGATTTGATGGATCGTCAGATCTTGCAGTTCCGATTTTTGCATTCAGGGGCTCCACAATGTTTTCATGAATCACGAGACATGAAACACAATCGTATACACGTCCGCCTTGGCCAACTGCTCGGCATCCAGGTCAGCACGGCGGACACTTTCGTTACGACGATCGGCCGGACCCGCTAGGCCTGTGCGGTCGCCGCGCGGTGACGTTCCGTTGCCTTGGCGTCGAGCTGCCGGCCATCGGGCGACAGCGCCACCCCAAAGACCTTTTTCGCACTGGCAGCCGTGATGACGCCGGCACGCACGTCATCCAGCACCGCATCCGGTGCGCGCAGCAAGGGGTCTCCATAACCCGCCCCGCCGGGCAAATCCAGCATCAGAACATCGTTGGGCTGCAGTATGAATTGTTCCTTAGGCTTCGCAATGGGTTCGCCGTTCAGGATCGCGCGCCCCGGCGAGCCGGCCTGGCCCCCGAACAGCCCTTGGGGCGGATGCTGAATGCGTTCGCACTGCAGGGTCACGGCGCACGGCCGGGTCGCGAGACTGCGCAAGATGATGCGCACCCCGTTGCCGCCCCGCCACTGGCCACCACCGCCGGAGTCGGGGATCTGTTCGCGAAATTCTATGCGTACAGGACAGGTGGCTTCCATGTGTTCGGCCGGCACCGAGGAGATATTCGTCGGGAAATGAAGAGAGGCGGGCCCATCCATGCCACGGCGCGCCCCCTGGCCACCCGCAAAGAACATGAAGCTGGAGAATGGCCGACCGGTGTCGTGCTGGCCATTGAGCACCAGCACCCAGGATGGCGCGCAACCGCCATCTGCCAGGATTTTCTCGGGGATAATGTTCCGCAGGGCGCCGTAGATGGCGAAACTGAGCAGATGGCCCACGAGGTGACGCCCATTGACCGCGGCCGGCAGGCGCGGGTTCAAAAAGCTGCCTTCGGGCGCCGTGATTTCGAGGGGCCGGAACGAGCCTTCGTTGTTGGGGGTCTCCGGGTCCAGAATGCACTTGAGGGGGTAGACTGTGTAGGCATACGTATAGTTATGCACCGAATTCATGGCCCGGTCGATCTGTGGCGAACTGCCGGCATAATCGACCAGAATCTGATCGCCCTTGATCACGATCCGCGTATTGATCTTCAGGGGTTCGTCGAACCCGTCCATGATCAGCGAATCGCAATATTCGCCATCGGGCAGCTCGGAGATCTTGGCACGCATATTGGCTTCTGAGCGGCTGAACATTTCTTCGCCCAGTTCGCGCAGATCCGTCAGGCCGTAATCCGTCAGGAACCCTTCGAGCCGGCGCGCCATGACCTCGTTGGCGCTGCGGCCGGCCTCGAGATCGCCCAGAACCTGTTCGGGTACCCTGACGTTATGCCGGATGATCGAGAAAAGCTCTTGTGCGGGCTCGCCGCCACGGTACAGGAACATGGGCGGTAAACGCAGGCCTTCTTCGAATACTTCGCGGGCATCCGCCGAGAACGCCCGGCCGCCGATGTCCGGCATGTGGGCCACGTTGCCGGCGAACGCAATCAGCCGGCCCTGGTGGAATATGGGCGACAGCATCGTGATGTCTGGCAAGTGCCCCGTACCCAGCCATGGGTCATTTGTGATCACCACGTCGCCCGGACGCAGCGTGTCGGCCGGTATGCGTTCGAGGATATGCCGTGCCGTCGTCGGCAGCGTGCCGATGAACGAAGGAATGCTATAGGTACACTGCGCGATGGATCGCCCGGTGTCGTCGAGCAGGACCGTGACATAGTCATGCGCCTCGCGCACCACGGTCGAGAATGCCATGCGGCCCAGGGCCGTATCGGCTTCATCGACAACCGCGATCAGGCGGTCCCACATCATTTTCAAAGTAACAGGATCGTAAGCCATGAAACGTCCCACCTAGTTCAGCTGAACGATTAGATTGAGTTGATCATCCACTTTGACGTGGCTGCCGGGAATCACGACCGTGGTCGATTCCTTTTGCTCGACAATGGCGGGGCCATGGAATTCTGCACCCGATGGCAACCGGTCATGGTCGTACACCGGCACGTCCGCATAACCGTTCTGCTCGGGCAGGTATATTTTGCGCGTACCCCGCAGTGCGTCTTGAAGTGTCTGGGTGCCCTGGCGCGCCGCCGACCGGAGCGTCAGGGCGTTCGAATCCCCCCGCACCGCCCCGCGCCAGTTCAGCACCTCGATCGGGACCCCGCCGATTTCATGGCCAAATATTCTGCGGTATTCTTCATTGAAGGCTGCCCGCAGGGTATCTGCAACGGTATCGCCGGTGACGGTGTCGGGAAATGACACGGAAATCTCGTAGCCCTGACCCACATATCGCATGTCGCAGGTTCGGGTGACGGCTATTTTCTGGGGATCGGCGCCGGCCTGAATGACTTGCTGCCTGGCCGATTCTTCATGCTCGGCGTAGATGGCCGCCACCTGGCCCCAACCGAGATCCGCCAGCGGCATTCGACGCGTGAAACCGAAGTCGATCACCAGCGGCGCGACCAGCAGGCCGACCGCCGACGTGACCCCGGCGCCGTACGGGCAGACGACGGTACGGATGCCCAGTGACTTGGCCACCCGGCAGGCGTGCAGCGGACCGGCCCCGCCGAATGCGATCATCGTGAAATTGCGCGGATCTTTGGCCTGCTCGACCACGTGAACGGAGGCCGCGCGCACCATGCTCTGGTTGGCAATGGCGTAGATCCCCCACGCCGCTTCTTGAAGAGAGATCCCCGAAGGCTTGGCAACCTCGGTTTCGATGACGCCAGTGGCCGCATCGAGGTCCAGATTCATCGAGCCGCCAAGAAAATAGTCTGGATTGAGATAGCCAAGCACGAGATTCGCGTCGGTTACGGTGGGCGCGCGCCCGCCCTGCCCATAACAGGCCGGGCCGGGGCTGGCACCCGCACTGCGCGGCCCGACCTGGATCAGGCCGAGATGGTCTACCCGCGCAATGGAGCCGCCACCCGTGCCGATTTCAATCATGTTGATCACCGGTATGCGCACGGGCAGGCCGCTGCCCCGCTCGAAGCGGGCGACCCGCGCCACCTCGAACTGGTTCGTCACGGAAGGTTGCCCTTCGGAAATGACGCATACCTTGGCCGTGGTCCCCCCCATGTCGAACGACAATATATTGGGAAAGCCCATCGAGGCGCTGTAATACGTACACGCAATGGCGCCGGCGGCCGGGCCCGATTCGATGGCCTTGACAGGCGTTTTGTGGGCGAGCTCGGAGCTGAGGATCCCGCCGCTGGACAGCATCAGATAGAAGTCGTCTTTGAAACCCAGCGCACCGAGGTGGCGCCTCAGGCTCTGGGTGTGCTCGCGCAGCAGCGGCAGTGTGTAGGCATTCAGGCTGGTTGTGGATGCCCTTTCGAATTCGCGCATTTCGGGCACGAGCTCTGAAGACAGGGTCACGTCGATACCAGGCAGCGCGGATTCGATCCGCGCCCGCGCCTGGACTTCGTGCGCACCGTTGATGTAGGAATGCAAAAAGCAGACCGCGACCGACTGCACCCCGTCTTCACGCATTTGGGCGATTGCCTGGTCGAGCGATGCTTCATCCAGCGGCATGACCTCGTGCCCGTCGGCGTTGATGCGCCCCTTGATCCCGTACACCAAATGTCGCGGCACCACCGGCTTGGGCAGCTCCATGAACAGGTTGTAGATGTCGTAGCGCTGCTCGCGGCGGAATTCGAGGACGTCTCTGAAGCCCTCGGTGACCAGCAAGGCTGTGACCGCGCCTTTGCGCTCGATCGCGGCATTGGTGACCACGGTGGTGGCCCCGTAGATGGTCAGCTGGTCGCGCGCGGGGTCTATACCCAATTGGCCAACCAGATCCTGTACGCCTTGGATCACAGCCAGCGCCGGATCTTGGGGGGTGCTGAGCACCTTGTGGACGTGCAACGTGCTGCTGGATTCATCGAACAGCGCGAAGTCGGTGAAAGTGCCACCGGTGTCGAAACCAAGACGATAGTTCTTGCCTTTGTTGCTCAAGTCTGATCTCCGTCATGAATGAGTACTTCTTTGACCGGACATTTTCAGCGCAGCTTTATGCAAACTTTTTAATGTCTCTAGTATTGTGATCCACTCTTATATTTGAATGGTCCGTACAAATTAACATGGTGATCTGCGAGTGTCAACAGATTTCGGGCGGGCTCCGGCGCCATGGGATGCGCTCGGCGTATCACAGCCCGCACGGGGTCGAAATCATGGCTTTTACTCGGACGATCGCGTGTCCACGACGAGCTCGACGAGCAGCAAGCCGTCGCCCTTCCATTGCTCGATCGCCTGCTTCAGGCGCGGCAGATCGGCAACCGTGGCCACCCGGATCCCGGTGCCCTGCAGCGCGCCGGCCACCGTTGAAAATACCGGTTGCCTGAGCCGCGTCAACCCGGGATCGAGCCCTTGCTCGACGAACTTGTGGTACTCGGCCCCGTATGCACTGTCATTGCAAACCACCACCACAACCTTGAGATTTTCATTTTGGATGGTCTGCAATTCGGACAGGCCGGCATTCATCAGGCCGCCATCCCCCACCACCACGACGACCGTCGACTCGGGGTCCGCCACCGCAGCGCCAATCCCGTGCCCCAGGCCGACGCCGATGCACCCGTAGCTCAGGCTCGGGACGAAATTCCGCGGGTCGTCCACGAACAGGTTGTGCCACGCACTGTATTTGTACCGGCCGCCCTCGGTCACTAAAATCCTTTTACCGACTGTTTCATCTATGACGGCCAGCGCCTTGTCGTACGTCAGGAAGTCGGCTGCGTTGAACTCGGGATTCTGGAGGGTGCGGCGCGTGCGGATCGCCCTGCAGGCCTTGACGACCACCTCTTCGGCGGCAAATCCGGAGTTCGGCACCTCCGCTTCGTCGAGCCAGTGCATGATGTAGTTGATGGCCGCTCTGAGATTGACGTGAATGGCCACGTCCGGGATGACATACTTGGAGACGTCACGCACCATGCCGTCGAACGCAATGACCCGCTTGCCCCGCAGGTACGTGCCGTTGCTCGTGGTGTAGGTATTCAGGCTGGCCCCGAACGCGATGACGCAATCGCTGGCAAGCATCGCCTCGACCGCTTCCGAACGGCACGAAACCCCCATCAACCCCAGGTAGGCGCCCGAATCGCGCAGGTAGTCCTTGGCACGCAAGGTCGTGACGATCGGTGCCCCCAGCCTGTCCGCCAACGCGGAGAGTTCTTGGCTCACCCCCTCGAGCACGGCGCCATAGCCCACCAGAATCAGGGGTCGCTTGGCGGTCGCAATCATGCCGATGGCGCTGTCCCATGCGTCGCCCGGTATGAGCTCCGCCCTGATTGGTTGCGCATCCAACGCGTAGCGCCTGTAAGGAATATCGACCGCATTGTGCAGGTTGTAGGGCGGCAGCTCATGCACGATGGGCCGTTTTTCGGCATGGGCCCGCCGAAAAGCGCGCACGAGGCTGGGCTGGATGTCGGCCATGTTGTCGGGGCGCTCGAAACCCGCGCCGGTCGGCCGGGTGAAAGCCTGCTGATCCACGCTCTGCATGTAGCCACGCAGATCGTCGCGGCCCTGACCAGTGAGTACCACGAGCGGATGATGCGCCCTGGCCCCTTCGGTCAGCGCCGTTATGGTATTGGTGAAACCTGGCCCGCAGGTCGTGGTCGCCACCCCGATGCGCCCGCTGATGCTTGCATACCCCATGGCCATCTGCACGGCGCCCGCCTCGCCTGCGGCTTTGACGTAACGGCCCCCGCCGGCCACAAAATGGTGCATGGTGTACATATTGACCTCGCCCATGACACCAAAAACCGTTTCCACCCCCATATCGAGCAATGTTCTGCCTGCCAGCTCCTGCACGTCCATGTGATCTCGTCCTTGTGTTGCTGAATCCACGCCCGGTACGCCCTGCCATGCGCACCGGAATTTTCAATGAAAAACCCAAAGAGGCCTGCGACCCCCGCCATCCAGGCCCGACGTCCGGCAGGCAGCCTGGGCGCCTCAGGCCGCGTGACGCGCGACGAGCTGCTTCGCAATCACCTGGCGAAGAATCTCGTTCGTGCCCTCGCCTATGCACATCAGCATGGCGTCGCGATAGAAGCGCTCTATTTCATATTCCAGGGAATAACTGTATCCGCCAAAGATTCGCATGGCCTCCTGCGCGCAGAACGCGCCGGCTTCCGAACCAGCCAGCTTGGCCATGGCCGCCTCGAGGTCGCAGCGCTCGCCAAGGTCGTACTTTGTGGCCGCCTGCTGGATCAACAGCTTCGCCCCTTCTACGCGGGTGACCATGTCGGCCAGCTTGAGCTGGATGGCCTGATGCTGGCAGATTGGCTTGCCAAATGCCGTACGCTGCTGGGCGTAGTCCAGGGCCAGCTTCAAAGCCCCTTCGGCAATGCCAGCGCCGCGGGCCGCCACGTTGATGCGCCCCAGCTCGAGCCCGCCGGCAATCTGTATGAAGCCGCGCCCCTCGACGCCCCCCAGGAGGCTGGCAGCCGCTACGTGATAGTCATCGAAGGTCAGCTCACAGGTGTCGATCGCGCGGTATCCCAGTTTTTGCAGCTTGCCCACCACGGTAAAGCCGGGCCCCTTGTCTGCGATGAACAGGCTCATGCCCTTGTGGGCCGGCCGCGCGGCAGGATCGGTCTTTACCAGAAGGAGCGTGCCGTCGCCGTACATGCTGTTGGTGATCCAGGTCTTGGCGCCGTTCACGACATAGCCGTCGCCCACGCGCTTTGCGACCGTGCGGATGGCCTGCAGATCGGAGCCGGCATTGGGCTCGGTCAGGCCGATGCTGCCCCGGTACTCGCCGGTGGCCATGCGCGGCAGATAGTGTTCCTTCTGCGCCTCGGTGCCATTTCGCTCGATCGCGGAGGCCATGATCAAATGGGAATTGAAAATGCCACAGGGGGCCATCCACACCGATGCGACCTTGACGACGATCTGCGCGTAGGTCCACGCGGAGAGACCCAGCCCGCCATATTGCTCGCTGATGGTCGCGCCAAATAAGCCCATCGCCTTCATCTGTTCGACGATTTCATGCGGATACTCGTCAGCCTGATCGAATTTCCGGGCGACGGGCCGCAATTCTTTCTGTACCCAGACGTCGACGGCATCCACAAACGCCTGCTGTTCCTCTGCCCTGGCTTCCCTGACCATATCGTGCCTCTCAGTAATTGACGCGGTCTTCCACGCTATGCCCCTTCTTTGCGACGAGTATCGTCCGACTGAAGGTGCAAACGGTCTTGCCATCCTGATTGCTGCCGACCGTCTCGACCGTCACAATCCCTGAATCCGGCCGTGAAGCGGACTCGCGCTTGCCGATGACTTCGGATGCCGCATACAGGGTGTCACCGGCAAACAGCGGGTGCACCAGTTTGATGTCGGTCCAGCCCAGATTGGCAATCGCCTTCTGGCTGACGTCGCTGACGCTCATGCCGACCATCAGCGCCACCGTCAGGGGACTGCAAATAATGCATTTCCCGAACTCACTGGCCTTGGCATATTCCTCGTCGAAATGCATGGGATGGGTGTTCATGGTCAGCAGGGTGAACCAGATGTTGTCTGTTTCAGTGATCGTCCGGCCGGGCCGGTGCTCGTAGACGTCCCCGACCGTAAATTCCTCGTAGTAGCGTCCAAAGGTTTCCCGGTAACGCTGTTTGTCCAGTTGTTTATGTGCGTGCACGATGCCTGTTCTCCTGTTTCAATTGATACAGCCGCTGGCCGCCCGAGGCCGAATCCGTGCGTCCGGACATGTCGGACGCCGGGCGCCATGATTCCCTTTTACCCATTACCCGCCACCGCCAGGCGCCCGGCTCGCCGCCACCAGCCGCGCTGCGCGCTCGATCACCGGCCTGTCGACCAGCTTGCCGTCGACGCGAATGGCCCCTGCCGATCCTGGGGCACTGGATGCCTCGAGAACGCGCCGGGCCCATTCAACCTCGGCCGGGTCTGGCAGGAAACCCGCATTGACGATCGGGATTTGGCGCGGATGGATACACAGCTTTCCAGAAAAGCCCAGTTGGCGCGCGCGCGCCACGTCCGCCTCGAGCATCGCGTCATCATCGAGCGCGAGCGTCACGCCGTCGATCGGGCCGGCGCGCCCGGCCAACCGGGACGCCAGCACCAGTTCGGAACGCGCCAGCAGCAAGCCCTGATCATCATCCAGGATGTCCAGGTCGGACATGAAATCCACGGAACCGAATGCCAGGCGCATCACCTGCGGCGAGCGCAGCAGGGTCCGGCACGACGCCAACCCTTGTGCAGTTTCGATGAGTGCGATCACCGGCACCGACTCGTCCACGCCGGCAACCAGTTCGGCCACCATCTCGCACGATTCGGCCTTCGGCAACATGACCGCCGCCGGCTGCATGTCGCGCAGCATCTCCAGGTCTGATGCAAACCACGCGGAATCGACGCCATTGATGCGCACGACGCAGTCCTTTTCGGATGCCAGGAATGCCCGCACCGCGGACCGGGCGACGGCCTTGTGCTCTGGCGCCACGGCGTCTTCCAGATCCAGAATGACCCTGTGGGCCCCCGACTGGAACGCCTTGCCAAAACGTTCCGGCCGGTCACCCGGCACAAACAGAAAGGAATTTTGCATTTTCATTGAACACGATGTAGTGGCCGCGACTCGGCGCCTTTGCGACCGAGATGCTAGGCGCCGATGATCTTTCTGCTGCGCAACGCGCGGATTTCTTCCTGGCTGAAGCCGACTTCCTCGAGCAGGCTCTGGTTGTCTTCTCCGAGGCCCGGCGCGCCCCGCATTGGCAATGCGGTATCGGCGATCCGGATCGGATTGCGCAACAGACGCATGTCCTGGCCATCGGAACGTTCGAAGGGACGAACCGCGCCCCGCTCTGCCACAAACTTGGAATCCAGCGCCTGATCGATGCCAAGCACGGGCGCGACCGGAACCGTACCGGATAGTTTTTCGATCCAATAAGCCGTCGTTTGGGTCGTGAATACCGAATCGAGCAGGTCTGTCAGGGCCTGCCGATTCTGGAGCCGGTCCTTGAAAGTCGAGAATCTGGCATCCGTGGCCCATTCGTCGTGCCCGAGCTCGTGGCACAGCAACGGCCAGAACTTCTCCTTGTTGCACATGACGAATATCCAGCCATCGGCCGTGCAATAGAGCTCGCTGGGGACCAGACTCGGATGGCCAGAACGGGGCGCACGATCCGTGACGACGGCCGAATTGAGATACCAGGTGCCCGGATAGTTCAGATTATGGATGGAAACGTCAAAGAGAGAGGTGTCGACATCCGCGCCGATTCCGGTGTCCCGTGCGCTGCAGATGGCCGCCAGCAGGCCGAACGCCGCAACCAGGCCCGTCATCAGGTCGACGATGGAGAGACCGTACCGGACCGGCGGGCCATCGGGTTCGCCGGTCAACATCATGTGGCCCGCTTCCGCCTGCATGAGATAGTCGTACCCAGGCCATGAGGCGCGCGCGCCTTCGCGGCCATAGGCGGACAAATGCGTGCACACGATGCGCGGGTTGACCGCTTTCAATGCGTCATAGGTCAGGCCCATCTTTTCCGGCAGATCGCCCCGCAGATTGTTGATCACCGCGTCGGCACGCTTCACGAGCCGATGAAATACCTGCAGGCCATCGGGCTGCTTGAGATCGAGAGTCAAACTGCGCTTGTTGCGGTTGAACGTCTCGAAAAAATGGCTGTCGTCCGGCCCGAAGAAGTAAGGCCCCACATAACGACCGACGTCGCCCCCGCCGGCCGGGTTTTCGATTTTGATGACTTCTGCGCCCAGATCGGCCAGGTACGAAGTGCCGAATGGACCCGCGCCATACTGCTCGACGGCCAGGATGCGCATACCCTGGAGCGGCGGCGTCCGAGCCGGTGTCGCGTGATTGGAAACGGAAGGCTGGTTCATGGGCGGGACTCCTGAATGGATAGGGGTGAAGGAGGCTCCGGGGTGACGAGCGAATCCATTGTGCGCAGGCTGCGCAGATCCGCGTCCATCGACACGATGAAGCGCTCGAGCGCCTGAACCTGTGCAGCCGACAAGGCACGCGCGGCATTGGCCCGAAACTTGGCCTGGATCGCGTCGTTGTCCAATGGGCGCTCTGCATGGCCGCGGTTGACGTTTTCGCGGTGCGCCATCGTCGTGCCGTCTTCGAAGAACAGCACGACTTCGCCTGTGTAGTGCCGGGGAAACGTCGACGCCGGATCCGCGACGCAATCCACCCGACGCATCAAGGCCCCGACCTCTGGATCGGCGATCGCGTCGGGCGCCAGGTCCTCCAAGCCAAGATGCCCGCGCAACAGCCCGCAGGCGACGGCATAATGCATACTGAACTTTGCTTCGTATTCGGTCGTTGGATGCCGTTTTATGTCCGCTGGCTCGCAGACCGACGGCATCACCCCCTTTGGAGCGCGCACCTCGATGCGCCGGATGGAACGGATGCTGGCACCGGCCTGGAACAGGCGCCGGTGCAGCGCGATCGACGCATCCGCACAGGCGTGATTGAAGTGACATACCGGAAAGGGCTTGACGCCGATGCCCTTGAGCTGCCAATGGGCGCCCAGGTGATCGGTGATCTGGCCCAGGGCGACCTGATCCTGATTCGCATCGCCGAGAAACGCACGAAACAGGCCGAAACGGCCCTCGTAGACCTTGCCCGGCGTCGGGATCGGATGGCGGGCCAGGATGGCGCATGCAATCCCTGAACTGGCGGCCCAGCCTGGATGCAGGCGTTTGGTCCAGGCGCCATCCTCGACGAACTGGAGACTGCCGCCCGTCATGGAGAGCGCAAAACCCTGGGCACGATGAATGCCGTCGCGATCGAGCCCCAGCAACTGGGCGCAAGCCACCGCAGCCGCGAACAGCCCCACGGTCAGGGTCGGGTGGAAACCGCGCGCGTGAAACAGCCCGGGCGCCGCGGCAGCCACCCTGGATCCGACCTCGAGCCCGACGACATACGCCAGAAATGCCTGTCGCCCAGAGCGTTGATGGTGCGCCGCAAGCGCCATCACGGCAGGCCATACCGCGACGCTGAGATGCGCGATGCCGGCGATGTGGGTGTCGTCGAAGTCCAGCCCATGCGCCAAGATGCCGTTCAGCAGGGCCGCTTCACGAACCGGCAGGCGGAACGCCTGGCCGATCACGGCGCATCCGTGCGCTGCATCCGAGGCGGCACCCGATACGCCCGCCAATTCGGTAATAGCGGCTGAATACACGTGTGCGAACGCTTCGGGCCGGGCCGCCAGCGCACAACCCACGGCATCCAGCACCAGATGACGGGCGTAGTCGATGACCTCTGACGGAACGTGATCCAGGGAA